>JBILCR010000167.1:0-5209 GCA_044353055.1 Flavobacteriales bacterium | reverse complement strand
GCCTCCAACAGGTTGCACCATTACCGCCAACAATGGTACAAACATCACATTGAGCATTCCGTCAAACTTTACAACCGGAACGTTAAGCGTAAGGGCCATCAATACTTGCGGCCAAAGTACAGCGCGAACACTTAGCTTAACGCGTTTACCGTCCACTCCACCTGCAATTAGTGGCGCTACCGCTGTTTGCAGCAATGCTTTAAATCAAACCTATTCTGTAACTTCTACTGCCGGATTAACTTACACATGGACGGTACCTGCCGGTGCGAGCATTGTAAGTGGACAAGGAACTAACTTGATTACCGTTAACTTTGGAACTACGAGCGGAAGCATTACTGTTAAAGCGAATAACAATTGCGGAAGTTCTACAACTCGTTCGCTTGCTGTAAGTGTAACAGCATGTCGCACGGATGAAATCGACCAAGTATCGGAAGGGCGAGAAATTGAGTTACCGATATTGTATCCAAATCCGGGTAACGGAATGCTTACCATTGCTTCTTTTTACAATGGTGATGAAATACAAATGCGGGTGTTTTCGGCAAGTGGGCAACTTGTTCAGGAATCAATTATACCTGCGCATGCCGAAAATTGGACTTTAGATTTAATGCATCAATCCAGCGGATTGTATCTCATTCGGCTTGAAAGTGTATCAGGCATTAATGAACTTCGATACATTAAAGAATAAATAGAACTAGTTAAAAAAGTAAAAAGCCCGCCAATTAGTGGCGGGCTTTTGTATTTTATTATTTCACCTCCTCAAAGTCGGTATACTCATCGCTCCCGGCACTGCCTCTTTGCGGATTCGTTTCGATACGAACCTCTCCCGATTTGCGCTCGGGGGCATAATGTTGTTTTTGACGCGATTGCCCAAACTGGCCTTGCATATGTTTCGATGCTCGTATAACCATATAGCGGGCAAATAAAGGCAAAACAAAGCGGAAGAATACCTGAAAGGCCAAATAAATCAGGAACAGAATTATTAAAATTTTCATAGGTAAATTTGATGCAAAGCTACAAATCAAAGACCTAATATAATGCTCCGTCAAAATGGCAGATGATAAAAAATTATAATTGACGGTAGGTCAAAGGCCTTTATTGTAATTTTACCTGTAAATATTGAGTAAATGCAGGATATTGAGCCCTTTTACAACTGGCGGCACATTTATACCGCTGCCGACGATCCGGCATCGCCATTTTACGGTCGGGAGTACAGCGAGTTTGAATACAGCAGTACGGTATATAATTATTATATCCATCCCCAATGGGACGATTTTGGCTCAGAAACCCTGTACCTGAAAATTATTTGTGTAGATTATACGGAACAGTTTGCCGTTATTGAGTTTATTGGAGAATGGAACGATGCTATTGGCAACGATATCATGTTTCTTAAACGCGATGTAATGGATGAACTTCTTAACGAAGGCATTCGCTATTTTATACTCATTGGCGAAAATGTGCTCAATTTTCATGCATCAGATACCGATTATTATGAAGAATGGTTCGACGATACCGATACCGGCTGGCTTGTGGGATTAAACTTTCGCGAACATGTAGTGCGTGAATGCCAACAATTCGGCTTGGATCAATACATCCTTTTCTCAGGGCGATTTAATGGCTTGGCCTGGCGAAAATACCAGCCCGTTGACCTTTTTAACCTAATTAATTCAGCCATGCAGGGCCGCCTTAATGCATAACGTTAATGCATATAAACCATGATGGATTTGTGCTTTATCGCTTTTGAACCACAACCGCAAGCCGCCGAATTGCCTGAGCGATTTACCTTCCCGTTTCATTACGAGCCCCATTCGTTGGCTTTGCGTGCCAGCACCGAACTTCAAAACCTGCTTTTAAGTGGAGCCATTGCCTACGGTTTTGGGCTTAATAACGAACCGAAATCCGAATCGGTAGGTAAAATGTTTGGCGTGCTGGTGGTGGAAAGAGCCGATGGCTGTATCGGATATCTAAAGGCTTTTTCAGGTAAAGTGGGTGTTAGTGCCGTATTGGAAGGATTTGTACCTCCCGTTTTTAATTTGCATTCGCCTGATGGTGTTTTTAAAAGG
Source organism: Flavobacteriales bacterium (assembly GCA_044353055.1). GTDB lineage: Bacteria > Bacteroidota > Bacteroidia > M30B66 > M30B66 > CAMCXT01. The sequence continues at coordinate 3,149 of JBILCR010000167.1, read as the reverse complement.
GAGGAGCAGAATATTTCGGCATTAAACCATCAAATTGAAGAACTCGAAAAAAGTGCGGAGTATCGCGCTTTAAATATTACGCACCTTGATCTTAAAAAGGAAGCCGAAAAGGAGCAAAATGAATTCAAAGAGCGCTATCGAATTGGTAAGCAACAAAGGGCCGAGCAGCGACGCTTGCTTGCTGAAAAAGAAAATGTCGAGGGCACACTAGATCAGCTTAACCGGGAGAGCAAAAAACAACAATCAGAATACAAGCAAGTAGTACGAAAATGGCGGGGTATTTTGACCGAACATGAGCAATTGCTCCAGGATCATTACCATAAAATTGAAGCCTTAAAACTCAACCGTAAAGAACGTTCGGCTGCATTGCAGGATTGGCTATTTCATCAATATCATTTTTTATCGGCGCAGGGCAATTCAAAAGATCTCTTGTCGGTGTTTTATCCCCTTGAGCCCCCTGCAGGTGCCGGTGAATGTGCTGCTCCAAAATTGCTGCAATACGCTTTCGCAAATAATTACAAGCCCCTTTGTATGGCCGAGTTTTGGTGGGGAAAGCCGCCGATAAATGAACTACGTGTACATAAGGCCAATTACCCGGCTTGCCGCGGAAAATGTAAGCCCATTTTGGATTTCATGCTCGAAGGCATGACACTCGACGATAATCCGCTCGCGTCAAGTGATGTAAAAAAATCGTTGGATGTTATTTATGAAGACGATGCCTTACTGGTCTTAAATAAACCTCCCGGCTTACTTTCGGTGCCCGGAAAACTGGGCCAGGATTCGGTGCAACTGCGAATTAAGGAGATACTTACTCATGCCACTGGACCGCTCATTGTGCACCGGCTTGATGAAGCTACTTCAGGAATTATGCTTATTGCCAAAACGGAGCAGGCTTATCGTGAGGTGCAACAGCAGTTTATAAACAGGCACATAAAAAAAAGATATGTGGCGCTCATTGACGGAGTTCTAAGTCAAGACAAAGGTACCATTCGCTTGCCTCTGCGTCCCGATATTTACGAGCGCCCCCGACAGCTTGTGTGTTTTGACCATGGTAAGGATGCCTTAACCGTTTGGGAAAAAGTGGCCACAGAAGGGAATGCTTTTACTCGGGTGTATTTTTATCCGCATACCGGGCGCACGCACCAGCTAAGGGTTCATGCTGCGCATAGTTTGGGATTGGGCATGGCCATTAGAGGCGATGAATTATACGGCAAAAGAGACGAACGCTTGTTTCTCCACGCTGCCGAAATTCAGTTGGTGCATCCTGTATCAGGAAAAAAAATGCACTTTACGTCAGAACCTGAGTTTTAACTAGCCGGGCAAACGCGGTATTTGTTTTTCGAGCTGCTGAATTTGGCTTACAATTTCCTCGTTCTTTGGCTTAGCGGCTTTGGCACGTTTAAAATACTCTTTCGCCACTCGATACTGCTGACGCTGTATTTCGATAGAACAGAGCTGCAGGTAGGCGGCCGCAAGGTTATCCTTATCGGGAATACCCAGCTTAACTGCTTCGAGCAAGTGTTTACGGGCTTCTTTCGTATTGCCCTTTCTGAGCTGAACCATTCCCAATTGCAGAAGGTTTGTACCCCTTACATCACCCGCAAGTGTGGAGTTTGTCTTTAAGCTTTCGCGAATGTTCTGTTCGGCCTGATCTAGATTATCGTTAGCAAGTGCCAGATTGCTTTGAAGCATAAAATACGCCTGCCGAACCGGTTTAAAGAGCAGTTTTGGGAATCGAATAAGCTTGATATAGCGCAACGCGGCATCAACATCGCCCTCCATAACCGATTGCTGCACCAAGCGCATAGTGCCTACCATGAAATAGAGCAAAATGGAAATAGCCGCTAGTATGTAGCAAATCCATGCAAGAATAGAATCGAGCCAAATGTGCGAACAAATACCAAATGCAATGAGCCCGATTATAAACCAGATGCGATGAACGATATAAAAATTAAGTAATTTCATGCTTTTAAATCGTCGCAAAAGTAATGTATTACGCTGTGTTTATAAAAATCTTTTCATTATTTGTGCGTTTATTCGTAGCGTGTTCAAAACACCAAATTGATTAATGAATTACTTGGCCCATTTGTTTCTGGCAGGCCCCGAGCACGGGTTTATAGTGGGCGGATTTATTGCTGATCTCGTTAAAGGCAAAGCTTTAGATCAATACACGATCGAAATCCAAAACGGCATTAAATTGCATCGTGCCATCGATCATTTTACCGATACGCATCCCTTGATGGAACAGATTAAAGTGCAGTTGCGCCCTAAGTACAGGAAATATTCGGGGGTGATTGCCGATGTTTTGGCCGACCACTACCTGGCACTTCAATGGAACCGCTATTCGGCAATCCCTCTGGCCGAATTCAGTGCTGAAGCCTATTCCATCTTGCATCTCAATAAACAGCATATGCCCGAAAAGGCACATTATCTTTTGCATTACATGAGCTTGCAGGATTGGTTGTTTAATTATCAGTACGCCGAAGGCATTAAAAGGGCATTTAAAGGACTTGCAGGCCGTGCAAAATATGAATCGCGTATGGAAGAAGCCTATGCAGATTGGATAGAGAACGAAATACTCTTTGAACAACTATTTGAGGCGTTTTTACCTCAAGTAATGGAGTATTGCGAGGGATACAAAAAAGGAGTTGAAATGCGCCATTAAATGGGTTTTTCTCTTTCTATGTACCATTCAATTTAATCAGGCCTTTTGCGATGGCTTTGTAAAATACACTATACGGAGGCCTTTCATGGCGTGATATCCCCATTCGCTTGCTTTGTTTATTTCTGTATTACCAACAATCGTTGCATCCACATACCTTGGGCATTGCTAAAGCGGGCATAATAGGTGCCCGATGCCACTTTGCCTATATGAAGAGATTGCCCGTTGTTGCAGTGATTCCAAACGGCTACCCGTCGACCAAAAGAATCAAACAGATCTACTTTTAAATTATTTTCGGCCGAAAAAAGACGCAGCTCAGACTCTGCCGTTACCGGGTTGGGCGCCAAGTGGATGCCTTCGGTAAGCGTCTGTATTTGCTGGGTAATCAACGGTGTGGCACCTGATGATGCCAGTACCCATTGTCCGCCTTGCCAAATGCTATTTCCATCATTAAAAGTAATACTGTTCTGGTTGCTTGAAAAGCTGC
>JBILCR010000166.1:0-5217 GCA_044353055.1 Flavobacteriales bacterium | reverse complement strand
GCTCGTGTATAGGAGAGTTTAATGCGGCTGCCAATTCCATAAGGTCCTCCGCACCAGCCCGTATTCACCAACCACACGTTAACAGTATGTTGTTTTAGTTTCTTGCCTAATAGTTCAGCATATCGGGTAGGGTGGAGGGGAAGAAATGCTTTCCCAAAGCAGGCCGAAAAGGTCACTTGAGGTTCGGTTACCCCTACTTCGGTTCCCGCAACTTTTGCCGTGTAACCCGATATAAAGTGATACATTGCCTGAGCCGGTGTTAAACGCGATATAGGTGGCAACACGCCAAAGGCATCGGCAGTGAGAAAGAAAATGTTTTTGGGAACATCACCCACCGAAGGATTTACAATATTATCAATGAGATATATGGGGTAGGCCACACGCGTGTTCTCAGTTTTGTCAACATTGCTGTAATCAACCTTGCGTGTTCCCTCTAAATAATTGGTGTTTTCAAGTAAAGCGCCAAAACGAATAGCATTATAAATTTGTGGTTCTTTTTCGGCCGAAAGATCGATGCATTTGGCATAGCAGCCTCCTTCAAAATTAAATACCGAATTTTCAGACCAGCCGTGCTCATCGTCTCCGATAAGCTTTCTCTCCGGATCTGCAGACAGTGTGGTTTTTCCGGTTCCGCTTAATCCAAAAAATACGGCAGTATCGCCTTCGTTACCCACATTAGCAGAACAGTGCATTGATAAAACGCCATGTTCATGTGGCAATACGTAATTGAGTACAGAGAAAATACTTTTCTTGATTTCGCCCGTGTAGCCGCTTCCTCCAATCAATACAATTTTGCGGGTAAAATTGATAATGGTGAAATTGTGTTGACGTGTGCCGTCAATGCCAGGCTCGGCTTTAAAGCCCGGGGCATTAACGATATGCCAGCTTGGCGCAAACTCTTCAAGTTCAGAGGATTCGGGGCGCAGAAATAAATTATGCGCAAATAGGTTAGACCACGGGTATTCGGTAATCACGCGCACATTAAGCCGGTATTGAGGGTTGGCACAGGCATAACTGTCGCGCACATAAACCTCGCTGCCCCCTAAATAGGCACAAACCCTGTTGTAAAGGGCATCAAAACGATCCTGTTCAAAACGATTGTTTACATCGCCCCACCAGACACTATCTTTGGTCGTTTCGTCGTACACCACAAATTTATCTTTGGGCGATCGGCCCATAAACTCGCCTGTATCGATAGCCAATGCTCCAGTATCGGTTAAGGTGCCGGTACCGTCTAATAGGGTTTGTTCAACAAGTTCAGATGGAGATAAATTCCAATGCGCCAAACCGATGCCGCCTAAACCAATTGTTTCAAGTGTATCGTACTTGCTTTTTGTGCCTGTAAATTCCATTTCGGGTAAAAAGGTTGATAGTAAAATGATTTTGGAGCTGCAAAATTAACATAAGCTATCAATTTTGCGGCAATAAATCCTAAAAAAGCAAAAAATTATCTTTGCGCTTAACGCCTTTTTTTGCAGGTGCCGTTAACGGTAAAGTGCATGTATTTTGAAGCTCCCACATTTCCTTTTGCTGCTTCCACAAACGAGGCTGCATCAGTATAATTCCATGCATCGAGTGAAATACAAAAATCAATCTCACCTTCACGTCCCCAACCTATTTTTTCAAACACGGGTTTACTTCCATTTTCAAGTGTAAACGAAAGGAGAAATTGCTCAAATTTTTCAGCCGATTTATAATCGATGCCGCCTCCGATAGAATAAAACGAAACCACTAAATTCTGTATCGCATTTTCTTGCGCTGTTTCTTTTTTCTTTTCATCCCTGCTTTGTTGCTGCACTTCGTTTACCGAGTTATCGCTTATTGTTGGCGTTGGTGCTAGGGGTGTTTCCTCTTTGGCTAAAGGTTCTGCGTTATTATTCTTTCTGTTTTCTTTGCTTTTACAACCTGAAAAAATTCCCAGAAGCAAACCCAATGCAAAAAATAATGGTAGGGTATATTTCATAATTACTGATTTAAGAGAGGTGAACATATTTGTCGGAAATATACTTCAAAAAACAATCCACATTTATACCTTGACCGGTAGCCTTACGGCAAATCTCTTCAGAATTTAAGGTTCGCCCATATCTAAAAACGTTTTCATTGAGCCACATGCGTAATTGTAGAAGTGATTCGGCATTCATACCCGTTTTGGAAAGTCCGATTCGTTCGACTGCAGTTTCATAAAACTGACTTGCGTAGATACTCCCTAAAGTGTAGGTTGGAAAATAGCCAAAGCTGCCATGCGCCCAATGAACATCTTGTAATACTCCTTCGCCATCGTGCGCGGGTTCTAAGCCCAGCCAATTGAAATAAAGTGCATTCCATGCATCGCGCAGATTTGATGCTTTCAATTCTCCGCTTATCAATTGTTTTTCAATGCTATACCGAATAAAAACATGAAAGTGGTAGCTGATTTCGTCCGCCTCGGTTCGAATGAGCCCCGGATGAAGTTTGTTCGAATTTACATAGCAATTTCGTGGATTAAATTCACTTTGAGGAGCACTTTTATACTTCGCAATTCTTTGGAAAACCAATTCCCAAAAGGCTTTACTGCGGCCTACATTATTTTCCCAAAGCCGCGATTGTGATTCGTGAATACCTAATGAAGCCGCTTCGGAAAGGGGCATTCCGTGATGTTTAGATTGTAAGCCCTGTTCGTAAATAGCATGGCCTGCTTCGTGAATGGTTGACCAAAGTGCTACTGAAAGGTCATTCGGATTTATACGGGTGGTAATGCGAACATCGTCGGGGCAAATACCAATGGTAAATGGATGCGATGAAACATCTTGCCGTCCCTTTTCGAAATTAAATCCACATAAGGCAGCGATATCAAGCGTAATATTCCATTGTGCATCCGGAGCAAAACCTTCCCAGTAAGCTACGTCGCCTTTCCAGCTATCGAGCGATTTTTCGTACAAGAGTTTTAAGCCAGGCAAAAGTTGGTCAAATAAAGTGTTGAGCTTCTCTTCGGTCATTCCGGGCTCGTATTCTTCAAGCATGCAGGTATAAATCGAGCCAGTTTCGTTTAGTAAGTAGGCCTCTTCTTTTTTTAATTTGAGGAGTTCATCCAATGCCGAAAAATACCTTACAGCTGTTTGGTTTTTCTTCTCTTCTTCCCATATTACATACGTTTGGCTGGTTTGCAAACTAATTTGCTCGATGAGTGAAGCAGGCAACTTGGTTTTTCTTTGATAGTCTTTGAAAAGGCGTTTCACCGAAAGGGCCTTAACCTCGTCGAGAATATCGGTCTGTTCCATGAGCCTGTCTAAAAGGCTCCGTGTTTTTTCGTCTATGAAATAATCATGAGCAAAGGAAAGCAGCCCTGATAAATGTTTTGCCCGTGCCTCAAAACTCATCTTAGGTATATGCGTTTCCTGATCCCACTGCATAAGTGCCGCCGCGGCATTCAAATCGGCAAGTCTTTTCATGCGCTCTTCGAGCTGCAGGTATAATTGGTTTACATCGCTCATTCTTTAGATTTTAGAAAATGAACAAAAAGCATCATCCACGATGCGATGAGTAAAATACCTCCTATGGGCGTAATGGGCCAGAGCATTCGCAACCATTCGGCAGTCGGTAGGTTCTTTAACAGTAAAAGGTATATCGAAAACGAGAATAGACCAATACCCGTGCTCATGAATAAAAGTGCACGCCGTGCGAGAATCTGATTTTTATCTATTGTATTAGACAGAATAAGAAGCACTGCTGCGTGAATTAACTGTATATATGCCGCAGTAGATAATGATTCCAATTGGTCAAGTGTCAGTGTTTTTTTGAGGGCATGGGCTCCCATAGCCAGAATGGCAACTGCTGTAAATCCTAAAAAAGCGGCATAGCTTTTCATTGTTTAGGGTTCATTTGTAATGGCTATTACCGAAATTTCAACGTTAGCATTCTTCGGAAGGCCAGCTACCTGAACGGTTTCACGGGCCGGAAAGTTGGACTCAAAATAGTGTTCATAAACCTGATTAACGGCCCCAAAAAGTTTCATGTCAGACAAAAATATGCTGGTTTTTACTATTGCCTCAAAATCTACTCCTGCTGCCACGAGTATTGCCTTTATATTGGACATCACTTGTGTGGTTTCTTGTTCAATGGAATCTTGAATCATTAGTCCTGTTTGTGGATCTAGGGCAATTTGACCGCTCAAATATAGCATTGAACCTGCTTTAACTGCCTGGCTGTAAGGACCAATTGGATTAGGAGCCTCGTTGCTGTGTATAACTGTTTTCATAAACATTTCGATTGGTTACGGACGCAAGGTAATTGCTTTTGTTTATACTTGCGAAATGATAGCCAATATTGGCATACCCTCTATTATTTTCGATGTCAGTGTAATTTTCGGACTGGCAGTTATTGTTTTACTTGCATGCAACTGGCTAAAGATACCATCGTTATTAGGCTTTTTATTTACAGGTATCATTGCCGGACCCGATGTTCTCAAACTAACTCAAACGCAAACCGATATTTCACTTTTCGCTGAGATAGGCATCGTATTTCTGTTGTTTAGTATTGGCCTTGAATTTTCGCTGAAAGATTTGCTTAAGGCTAAGAAGCTCGTATTACTAAGTGGTATTTTACAGTTGTTAATCACGTCATTAGCCACCTGTTTTATGTTAGGCTTATTGGATGTGGGATTAAAAGAAGCTCTTCTATTGGGTTTATTAGTCTCGTTCAGCTCAACGGCCATAGTGCTTAAAGTGCTTCAGGATAAGGGAAGGGTTCAAAGCATACAGGGAAAGGCAGCCTTGTCGGTATTGATCTTTCAGGATATTGCAGTGATTCCGATTTTACTTTGGTTGCCTGGCCTCAGTAAGGGCAGTTCGGGGTTAGGGATGGAGTTTTTAATGGTTCTTGTTAAGGCTGCTGTTACAGTCATAATTGTTGTTTATGCTGCTCGTTCCATAATTCCCAGATTGTTATTCGCCGTGGCAAAGAGTAATTCGCGCGAATTGTTTTTAATGACCGTTCTTGTGATTTGCTTATTTGTAGCCTGGCTAACCTCCCGATTGGGATTATCCTTATCGCTTGGTGCATTTTTAGCTGGGTTAATTATTTCAGAGTCGGATTATAGCCACGAGGCCTTTTCTACTATACTTCCGTTTAGGGAAGTATTTACCAGTTTTTTCTTTATTTCCATTGGGCTTCTTGTAGATTTAAACTTTGTGTATGCACATTTTTTCGAGGTTTTAACGGCAGTTTTTTTTGTTGTTATTA
>JBILCR010000165.1:0-5252 GCA_044353055.1 Flavobacteriales bacterium | reverse complement strand
CATATACCATTTCACATTTACCAATGCATCAGGTTGCGATTCGGTAATACAGGTAAATCTTAGCGCAGATGATCCTATCACCTTAACCTTAAGCGGCGATACCGCCATATGTTTGGGCGAAAGTGCGGCACTCTCGGTGCAAGGAGCGAGCACATATGCCTGGACACCAACATCAACTTTGTCATCAACACAAGGACAATCCGTTACTGCCACGCCCAAAAGTACTACAACATACATTGTGGTTGGTCAAAATGGCAGCTGTTTCGATAGCGATTCAATTACCGTTAATGTATTGCCCTTGCCAGAGCTAACATCTTCATTAACAGAAATTTTATTGTGCGAAGAAGACAGCGTTTCGATAGAAGCATTTGGGGCCGATTACTATGTTTGGAATGCGAATAATTCGGTCAGCGTTGCATGCGATACATGTCCTGCTAACCTAATTAGTCCGATAGCTGATGGTTCATTAATTATTACAGGATATCTTGGGCAATGCAGCAGTGTACTTAATATTCCGGTTAATGTTTATGATAGGCCGAATGCACAAATTTTAGGCGATAGCATTTTGTGCCTCGGTGATACCGTTACCTATATTGGTTTGGGAGGCATGACCTTTCTATGGAGCACGGGCGATACCACATCGAGCATTATTTTACCCCCGCTGGTAAGTGGATCTCTAGAACTTGTAGCATATAACCCGGCTTGCGCCGATACTGCATATCTTGAATACAATGTTTATGCAAGTCCAGTTGCTCAAGTATTTACAGAAGATACCACTATAACATTGGGCAACAGCATACAGCTACAGGGTTTTAGTAATGCTCAATATAACTGGACTCCAAGCAATACGCTCAATTGCGACAATTGTCTCGATCCTATTGCCATGCCTGAAGGCACAACAACCTACTGCCTCACTTCGGTAAATGCATACGGTTGCAGTGCAAGCGATTGTGCAGTAATAACGGTGGATACGTTATGCGAAAACATGTTTATCCCTAATGTTTTTGCACCCGACGACAAGGGGCATAATGCCAACAACTGTTTTAGAATTTATGGTGGTGATTGTATTTCCACTATGACTATGGTCATTTATAGTCGTTGGGGAGAAAAGGTATTTGAAGCAACCAATACCGATCAATGTTGGGATGGGACATTCCATAACAAGCCAATGAATACCGACGTATTTATATACCTGCTGGAAGCCGAATTAATAACAGGCGAAAAAATTTCGCGACAAGGAAATTTAACTCTTTTACGATGATGAAAAAGCGTTACCTAACAATTCTTCTCATGGTGCTATACTTACCACTGCGTATTTCAGCACAGGATATTCATTTTTCGCAATTCGAATTAAGTCCATTAATACAGAATCCTGCCTTTGCGGGGGCCTTAAATAAAGTTGAAGCCAATTTGAATTACCGCTCTCAATGGCGCAGTATATCAATTCCCTATAAAACATTTGCAGCCTCGGGTATGCTCAGAATTGCAAAAAACAAAAAAGCTAAAAAATACTTTGGCCTTGGTTTACAGTTCTTTAATGATGTATCAGGCGACGGAAAACTCACCAATACTTCGGCTAATTTGGCCCTTGCTTATCATCTCGAACTTAATAAATACCATAGATTAGGGCTTGCTTTTGGAGGCGGATTTGGCCATCGAAAAATAAACGCTCAGAGTTTCCAATGGGGCTCGCAATTCGAAAACGGAACATACAATCCAATGGCTTCAACAGGAGAAGATTATGGGGTAATAACAAATAATTACTTAGATGCATCTACAGGAATAATTTGGACATTCAATAATTATTCGGGCCGAATAAAAGTTCAAGGAAATAATTTCAATGAAGGCACTTTAGGTATCGCACTGATGCATTGGAACAGGCCTATTTATTCATTTGTTGATGATGAGGAGCGTTTATATGCTAAATGGGTAATACACGGAAATTATTTAATTAGTGTTCCCAATACCTCTATTGCCTTTAATCCAGGTTTTATGGCCTACCACCAAGGTCCCAATGAAGTTGCTGTTTTGGGGTGTATGGTACGCTATGATTTAAAAAATGCCTCCAAGTATACCGGCATGTATGATAATCTGGGTGCATCTGTTGGTTTATTTTATCGATCACAAGATGCACTAATCGTGAGCTCTATGATTGATTTGGGCAATTATTGCATTGGCTTTAGTTACGATGCCAACCTATCAAACCTTCGTCCGGCATCGAACGGAAGAGGAGGTTTTGAAATTGCGATTAAGTTTAAGAACATCAACTAAGTTTATTAATGGATTCCGATGCAGGTCTGAAAGTATTTTGGGCATGTTTTTTTATGTATTGGATTTAGTTCTAGCTTTGCCTAAGAACTCAAATTATGGAACACGAAAACACGGCTGGTTCAGCTCCAAATAGCAAAACTAACTGGGGTAAAATAATTTTCATTGTATTGGTTGCCGTTCTTGTTGTTTTCTTGTGTGTGTTAGTATGGCAGACCGAAAACAAGAAAAATGCCTTATCTCAAAAGCTTGAAAATCAAATAAAGGATCAGCAAAAAAAACTAAACCGTCTCGATTCTCTTGCAAAAAAACAAGCACTGCTTTTGAAGGAATATAAACCCTATCAGGCAGTAGTTCGATCGGCTGCATTGCGCGACTCAATCTATACTCTGCTGCCCTTTAAGTTTGGCGAAAATGTGTATATAATGCCCGATAGTATTAAGGCAACGATAAACTCGGTGAGCATTAATGGCAATGCGAGTGAATACAGTATTAAATATCTGGTACGAACCAAGAAAGGAGAGTTTCAATCCGTTTCAATTACTGATTTAATTAAAATGGAACAATAATTCATCCGATTCATTTGATTTGATAAAAGTATATTTCTTGATTGTGCATTAAGCTGTTTAAAAAATTTAACACCTTTAATTTTACCCTTTCCTATCCACATCAATTTCTAATTTCAGTAAACCCGAAGCTATCATATAATGAACAGAATACAGAACTACGTTTTAGGCGGCTGGACCTCCGGAGCAGGTGAAGGAACAGCACTCATCGACTCGGTTACAGGAGAGTTCATAGGCTATGCCGGAACTCAGGGACTCGATTTTAAAGCAATCCTTCATTATGGACGCACCACCGGAGGCGAACGTCTCAGAAAAATGACTTTTCAAGAACGTGGTACTATGCTCAAAGCACTGGCTCTTTATCTTACAAAACGTAAAGAGCAGTTTTACGAACTGAGCTACCGAACGGGCGCCACGCGCACCGATAGCTGGATCGACATTGAAGGCGGCTTCGGAAATCTCTTTGCCAATGCCTCGCTCCGCAAATTATTTCCCAATCAAGCATACCATGTAGAGGGCGAACCCATTGATCTTTCGCGCGGGGGACGCTTCATGGCACATCATATTCTGGTACCAAAAACAGGCGTTGCCGTTCATATCAATGCCTTTAACTTTCCGGTTTGGGGCATGCTCGAAAAATGTGCAGTTAACTGGATGGCGGGTATGCCTGCAGTGGTAAAACCTGCAACGTCTACTTCATACCTCACCGAGGCGGTGGTACGAGAAATAATTGCTTCGAAAATTCTTCCCGAAGGTGCTCTGCAACTCATTTGTGGTTCCGCTGGCAATATGCTGGATTATCTTGAAAACCAAGATGTAGTAACTTTTACGGGCAGTGCAGCAACCGGACAAAAATTAAAAGGTCATTGGCGCATTATTTCCGAATCAGTGCCCTTTAATATGGAAGCCGACTCGCTAAATGCTTCAGTTTTAGGCCTTGATGCTGTACCGGGAACCCCCGAATTCGACTTGTTTATTTCTCAGGCACGCAGCGAAATAACCGTTAAAGCGGGTCAGAAATGCACCGCCATACGGCGCTTGCTGGTACCCGAAGACCGCATTGATGCCGTTCAGACAGCCTTGGCAAAAGCACTTGATAAAGTAAGCATTGGCGACCCTCGTCTTAAGGAGGTGCGCATGGGTGCTCTTGTAGGTAAAGATCAGGTAGAGGAAGTTCGTTCTAAAATAGCCGAAATTGCACAAACCGCAACGCTGGTTTACGGCAACCAAGATACCGTTTCGCTCATCGGAGCCGACAGCGAGCGTGGTGCCTTTATGAGCCCCGTAATATTGCGCGAAGATGCTCCCTTTAAAAATCATACGGTGCATGAAGCGGAAGCCTTTGGCCCCGTATCGACTTTGGTGCCCTATAAAACTACCGATGAGGCCGTTGAACTTGCACGCATGGGTAAAGGCTCCTTGGTATGTTCGCTGGTAAGTAACGACACAAAAATAGCCCGCGATTTTGTGGTGCAAGCCGCCACGCACCACGGACGTATACTGGTACTTAATCGCGAAAATGCCAAACAAAGCACCGGACATGGTTCACCCCTACCTCTATTGGTACACGGCGGGCCGGGCCGCGCTGGTGGAGGCGAGGAAATGGGCGGTTTGCGAGGCATTAAACATTACATGCAACGCTGCGCCGTGCAAGGAACGCCTACCACACTCACCGAAGTAACCGGCATTTATCAACCAAATTCTGATTACATCGACTGCGAGCAGCATCCGTTTCAGTATTACTGGGACGATATTAAACCGGGAATGTCGCTTAAAACGCACAAACGCACCGTAACCGATACCGACATTATCAATTTTGCAAACATCACTTGGGATCATTTTTACGCGCATACCGATATAACCTCACTTAAGGGGAGTATATTCGAAAAACGTACTGCCCACGGATACTTTATTCTTGCTGCAGCAGCAGGCTTGTTTGTGTGGCCCAATAAAGGTCCTGTGGCCGCTAATTATGGCCTCGAAGAATGTCGTTTTGTAAGGCCTGTATATCACAACGATACGCTCTATGTGAGGCTCACCTGTAAGCAAAAGATTGAACGCGATTCGGTAGGCAAGGAAATTCCTTGCGGTATTGTTAAATGGTTTGTAGAAGTGTTCGACCAAAACGACGAACTGGTTGCCATTGCCACTATATTAACCATGGTTCAAAAGCGCTCGCCGTTTGTTTCAATAAACAGAAGCAACATACAGCATTATTTGAATTTACTCACCGAAGATCTGAAACCTGTCTGGGGCTTAATGTCGCCTCAGCACATGGTGGAACACATGGAGCAAAGTTTTTTAATTGCGGCAAATACAATTCAGGATTTTGACGTCTCCACCCCCAACGAACACCTAGCTAAAGTGGTGGAGATGGTGTACAATCACAAACCCATGCCACGCGACTTTTCGCATCCG
>JBILCR010000189.1:0-4878 GCA_044353055.1 Flavobacteriales bacterium | reverse complement strand
CATTCGGGATTCCCGTTGTAGCGGGCGAAGTGTTTTTCGACGATTGTTTTAATCAAAATCCATTGGTTAATGCCATGTCGGTAGGTATTGTAAAAGCGGGCGAAACCGCCTCGGCTATTTCATACGGTGTGGGTAATCCGGTGTATATTGTGGGTTCATCAACCGGTAAGGATGGCATACACGGCGCCACTTTCGCCTCGGGCGATTTGAGCGAAGACAGTGCGAAAGATCTTCCAGCTGTGCAGGTCGGCGATCCTTTTCAGGAAAAACTCTTGCTCGAAGCCACACTCGAGGTTATTCAAACAGGCGCCATCATCGGAATGCAAGATATGGGTGCTGCCGGAATTACATGTTCAACTTCTGAAATGTCGGCCAAAGGACAGCACGGGATGGATATTTGGCTCGATAAGGTGCCAACGCGCCAGCAAGGGATGCAAGCCTGGGAGATTTTATTGTCAGAATCGCAGGAGCGTATGCTTATGGTAGTAGAAAAAGGCCGCGAAGTAGAGGTCGAAGCAGTATTTTCGAAATGGGATTTGCATTATGCCGTAATTGGCGAGGTTACTGAGGGCAATCGTTTGCGTTACTACCAAAACGGTGAACTACAAGCCGATGTTCCGGCCGATGATTTGGTTTTAGGTGGAGGTGCACCGGTGTATCACCGCGAATATTCCGAACCGGCATATTTTGCCGAAGCCCAAAAGTTTGATCCAACAATGCTGGCAGTTCCTGATAATTTAGTCGAGGTAGCCCGTTTTATCATAGCACGACCCAACATTGCGAGCAAGCGCTGGATTTACCGTCAATACGACTCTATGGTGGGAACAGCCAATATGAGTACCAATACAATATCGGATGCCGCTGTGGTGCGTGTAAAGGGCACAGATAAAGCCTTGGTAATGACGGTTGACTGTAACTCACGATATGTTCATGCCGACCCTGAAATCGGCGCTTCCATTGCTGTGGCAGAGGCGGCACGCAATATCGTGTGTTCGGGCGGTAAACCCTTAGCGGTAACCAATTGCCTTAATTTTGGTAATCCGTATAACCCCGAGGTATACTGGCAATTTGTAGGTGCTATCAAAGGTATGGGCGCCGCATGCAGGGCTTTCGATACCCCTGTAACGGGCGGAAATGTGAGTTTTTACAATCAAACTGTAATGGCGGGAAAAACGGCTGTGCCGGTGTTTCCAACGCCTACCATTGGAATGCTCGGACTATTGGAAAATAGCACACTACAAACGGGTTTGTCGTTTCGTAAGTCCGGCGATTTAATATTTTTAGTAGGTAACGTTTCAGATGATATACACTGTTCAGAATACCTTTACAGTTGGCACAAAGTTGCCTTAAGCAAGGCGCCTTATTTCTCGCTCGAGGAAGAAGTAAATCTGCACCAGGCAGTTAGCGGACTTATTGCCGAAGGCAAGGTTGAATCGGTGCACGATATTTCAGACGGTGGACTTTTTACCGCATTATGCGAATCGGGCTTTGGCGCTGATTTGGGTTTTGAAATAAAAACCGATCCTTCTCTCCGCGTTGATGGATATTTATTTGGTGAGGCACAGGGTAGGGTAGTAGTTAGTGTAAGCGCTTCAAAAGAGCAGGCCTTCCGCAGCTTTATGGAAAGTGCTGCATCAGAAGTGCCGTTTGTTTTAATTGGTGCTGTATGCAGCCAAGACATTACCGTCGATGGCCGTTCATTTGGAACCATTTCTGATTATAAATCACTCTACGAGGCAACGTTGCCCGAGGCGATGAATCATGCCTGAAAAGCGCTCCAACGCCATTAAAAACTGGGTCGAAAGCGAAAGGCCGCGCGAACGGATGCGCAATCTTGGGATGTCGGCCATGAGCGATGCCGAGCTTATTGCCATATTGCTGGGCTCGGGCACCCGCAGGTACTCGGCATTGGATTTGGCAAAACAGGTTCTAGTCGAGAACAACAATAATCTTCTTGAACTATCACGAAAATCTCCGTCTCAGCTTCAAAAAATAAGTGGTATAGGAGAGGCGCGTAGCATGCTTTTGGCCGCTGCCATGGAATTGGGTAGGCGAAGGGAGCAAACAGAGGTGCCTGAGCGGTTAAAAGTTGAAACGTCAAAAGATCTTTATCGATTAATGAAACCAAAACTGGCCCATTTACCGCACGAAGAATTCTGGGTTGCGGCCATCAATCGCGCCAGTCGCATTACAGGAACGCGACGCATTTCAATTGGGGGCATTACCGAAACCACTGCCGATGTACGAATTATGCTTCAATTTGTACTTGAAATGCAGGCGCCGGCAATGGCTATTTTTCATAACCATCCTTCAGGCAATATACAGCCCAGCGAGGCCGATGTAAAACTTACAAAAAAAGTGAATCAGGCGAGCAGTTGGATGAATATTGTTCTTATGGATCATCTTATTATCGGCGAAAGAGGTTATTTTAGCTTTGCCGACGAATCCATGCTTTAATGGGAGAAGAACATCATAAAAAAGAAAAAATCAGTAAAATCAAGGCGTCTGTTAAATCGAGCCTCGAGAACGAGCATTTGGCACAACAAGTTCGCAAGGGTTCTATAACGGCATTATCTCGGGCTATAACACTTTCTGAAAGTGTAAAAAGCGACGATATCGAGAAGGCTCAGGTAGTTTTAAAAGAACTGCTTCCACACACCGGTAATTCGGTGCGTATTGGAATTTCGGGGGTGCCTGGAGCCGGTAAAAGTACGTTTATTGAGGCACTTGGGTGTATGTTGTGCGAGGCGAGGCATAAAGTAGCAGTATTGGCTGTCGATCCCAGCTCAACGGTAGGCCAGGGCAGTATTTTGGGAGATAAAACCCGCATGAATGTTTTAGCGGCACAGCCTAATGCCTTTGTGCGGCCCAGTCCGAGCAGTGGCAGTTTGGGTGGGGTGGCGCGCAGCACGCGCGAAAGCATATTATTGTGTGAGGCCGCCGGTTTTGATATAATTATAGTGGAGACCGTGGGGGTGGGGCAAAATGAAACTACCGTGCGGGGCATGGTAGATGTTTTTGTGTTGTTGGCGCTTGCTGGAACGGGCGATGAGTTGCAAGGCATTAAGCGTGGAATTACCGAACTGGCCGATATTGTGCTGGTAAACAAGGCCGATGGCCAAAATCTTTCGCGGGCAAAGGCGGCAAGGCAAGACATAGCGAGGGCATTTCATTTTCAAGCACCGCGTGCAAGCCAGTGGGGGCCTGAAGTTGCAGTTTGTTCGGCATTAGAAGGAACCGGACTTAAAGAAGCTTGGGCCATGATAGAACGCTACATGCAAGCCACGCGTGTAAGTGGATATTTCACCGCCAACCGAAACGAGCAACTCGTGAGCTGGCTGCACGATTTACTTAAAGATCAATTGTGGCGCAGGTTTATGAGTCATCCTAAGGTGATGGCCTCTTTAACAGCCTCAGAAAATGCGGTAAAAAACTTGGAAATTCCGGCAAATGAGGGAGCCGAAAAGTTAATGGGTTTGTTTTTGGGCGTTTGATGGAGTGATTGGGTAAATCTGATTCAGATTTTAGCTTTATGCTTGACCAGGCCTTTTTTATTTAATAAAATGTAAGCAACTATTTTTCTACAAGCTTAAATAGAAAAACCATATTGGAGGGATTTACAAACTGATCATTTTCCATGAAAGCATCTTTTACTCGTTCAAAATAAAAACCATTGCCCGAACTCATTTCATCATATGCACCATTATAACCATCTGCTCTAAAGTGATTGAAAAAACCTCCTTCTCTTAATTCTACACCTTGGGTTAAATCATGAATCGGAAATTTAATTCTCTTTAGTTGATAAACATTCATCGCCAAATAACACTCATCTTCAAGCATATACAATTTCCAAATTATATCTTTATTTTTATTTTCAGAGTTGTCGGATTCCACAACTTCTGTGGCGAGCTCCATTTGAAGTGTTTGTCTATAACTGTTATCATTGCCTTTTCCTATATTATATAAAAAATTTTCCTCACTGCCATCGGCATAGGTTAGTGTGATTAATTTGTTTTTAATTATTTCAATTTTAGGAAGGTATTCGCCAATGTTTTTTATGTCCAATAAAGTTAATGCATCTTTAGCAGATGGCGCATCTTTTAATAAAATGCTTTTTGTACCATACATTCTGAATTGATAATTAGGAATAACTTCCGGAATAAACTGTTTGGTTTTTTCATAGGGGCCTGACTCATAAATTAAATAATTTATTTTATTTTCACCAATATAAGCCGCGCTGTTGTCATTGCCAATCATAACTTTATCTAGTCTCAACATGAAATTATTATTATTGAGTGGCATTGTATTTCTAAAATAATTGTTCAGAAAATCACTATTGTTTTTATTCAAAAAACTAAGCGAATCGTTTATAGCTGTTATTCGTCGTTTTGTGATTTCAATTTCATTTTTAAGTTTAGTGTTTTCTGAAATTAAATTTTTATTATTTATTTCGTTAATATCAAGTTTTTCAATCACTAATTTACGTTCGTTGTCTAGCGCTGTAAGACGTTTTTCCTGCGCAGCTTTTTCATTTTCAAGGCTAATTAATTTAGATTGAAGAAAATTATGTGTTGCTTGAACGTCGTTAACTAGCTTTACTAAAGAGTCATTTTTTAATTGTGTTTTTACAAATAGGTCCCTCAATTCTTTTTTGTTCATGTCGTTAATATCTTGAGCTGACATGCTGTAGTATAGAACAAGGTTTGAAAGGAACAATAAAAGATATTTCATTACGTGTAAAGGGTAATTTTAAAAAAAAAAATCGATGTGTCTCCAGCAAATTTAATTTAGTGCTATGAATTTATATTTTCAATGAAGCAATGTCACTTAAGCTATCCTCAATTTTTAACTTATTTACATTATTGTCACGAGCAAGAA
>JBILCR010000164.1:0-5279 GCA_044353055.1 Flavobacteriales bacterium | reverse complement strand
TTCCCGAACTGCTAGGGGTGGAATTGAGTATTACGTTACCATTGAATTGATGGCCACTACCTCCATGTGCCAATTGTATAAATGAACTTCCTGAACTGCTCAAGGTTAAATTTCCATTGAAAATATCTGCCGTAGTAGAACCAAGCGTTAAGCCTGCTGAACCACTGTTAATAAGGGTAACTTCGGAATTAAAAGTGTTTCCACCTGTACCTGTGTTGGATGTAGATCCTGCCTTCTCAATAATAAGTGTATTGTTAAATGTTGCCCCGTTTAAGAAAATCTGCGGGAAGGTATAATCAACCACAGCGTTGAATACGGTACCCGACTCGAGATAAAGGGCTGCTGTTCCTGTGGTTAATTCAATAGTTTGAGCAGTTGTACCCAACTGTGTAAAATTTCGTAAACGCAAACTTCCTGCGGTAAAACCTTCTGAGCCTATGAGAATAGTTTTTCCATTTGCCAATGTTGCAGAGCCGCCCGACTGACCGAAACGTACTCCTTTACTTGTTCCGATTGAATTAACAGTGATATCCTGAGCAAAGTCGGTTCCTTCGGCACCATGAGCAACATACGTCATCTGGCTACCGCTTTGTGTAAACGTAACAGCGGCATTAAAATCGTCGGGATTACTTACCCCAAGCAATAACTCGCCAGTTCCTGAATTTACAAAAGTGGTTGTTCCATTAAATGTATTACCACCAAGGCTTTGATTATTACCCGTACCCGATTTTGTAAAATCAGCTGTACCATTAAATGTTCCGCCGTCTAAAAACAACTGTGGTGCACTAAAGGTAACGTTACCATTAAATGTAGATCCTGTTTTTATTGACAAAGATGCAGTTCCAGATAATGTCAATGATTGTGGAGTTGATCCTGATTGAGTAAAATTTCTCAAAAACAAATCACCTATTAAAAATGTGTCAACCAATAGTACTTTGGTTGATGCCAGCGTAGAAGTTCCTCCTCCTTGTCCTATGCGAATACCAGGGCTTGACGATTTAGATTTGAATGTTATATTGCCTTCAAATGAATTTCCTGACGCCACATGTGCTACCGAAATCCATCCCGAACCTGTATTGGTAAAACTTACATTTTGCTTGTAACTATCCGGATTAATATTGGCTAAAATTATTTCGCCAGAACCTGTGTTGGTTAATGAAAAAGTGCTGTTGAAACTGTTCCCCCCCGAAGAGGTAACATTTCCAGAACCCGTTTTAGTAATACTTACTGGGTTATTAAACGAACTCCCATTAAACGAAACTGATGCACTGTTTGTAGACACGTTGGCATTAAACGTAGTACCAGAAAATATGACAGTTCCCGAACAGCTTAAAGCCCCGTTATTAATTGAGCCGCCAACAAAATTGGCCGAACCGCTTACGAGCAATGTAAATCCACTTAGATTGAGCGAGCCTGAATTAATGGTAAAGTTATTTAGGCCGGAAATTTCAACCAACGAGGGATTAAACGTTCCAGTTTGTATCGTTACATCATCGCCCAGGTCTGGGGTTCCTGATGATGGCGACCAGTTGGAGGCATTGCCCCAATCGGTCGAAACCCCTCCTATCCATGTGTAGCTTGTAGCATTTATAAAACTTGGAAATGCTAAAATCCCCAAAAGCAACAATCCTCTTAGGTTTGACATTTTAATAAATTTGAAGTATACAGTTTTCATGAGCAATTTTTTCTGCGATTATCTGACTCTATTACTACAGTATGGCCTTCACAGTTACTCAATTTTGACGCAGGCAGCACGCCGTTCTTACCGATGTAAGAAATCCCCCTCAAAACAAACATAAATCGAAATATGTCGCTGATATTCTTGCGTTAACGACAAAAATTAGCTGTTTAAAACGACGTAAGAATCGGATATAAATGACCTCTGTTAATCTCGGACGATCATTCAGAGCCATAAGTTCAACCTAGTGCTCATATAAACGATGAAAAAGCTAAATCAAACGGTCCATTAAATTCTTCGGCAATTAAAAAGTGCCCGAATCGATGGGGCTTCAAATGCCATCAACCGGCTCTACCCAGCGACCGTTTTCCTTTATAAGCTCAATGAGCTCATCTACAGCAAACACCGACTCCACATTACGCTTTACGACTTCTTTTCCTTTGTAAAGGGTAATTTTTCCCACTCCAGTGCCGACGTAACCAAAATCAGCATCGGCCATTTCGCCCGGGCCATTTACGATACAGCCCATTATACCAATTTTTAATCCTTTAAGATGATCGGTACGCTTGCGAATCTTTGCTGTGGTTTCCTGCAAATCAAATAAAGTACGTCCACAACTCGGGCATGAAATATATTCGGTTTTAGAAATACGTGAACGCGCAGCTTGTAAAATTCCGAAAGCCGTTTGATTTTGAAATTTTTGTCTCCCGGTCTCATCTGTCTGAACAAGCCAAACCCCGTCAATGAGTCCGTCGCTCAGTAAAGCGCCCGCATCAGTTGCCGCTGCCAATTGGAAATGCGATTCATCGCCTTGAGCGTAAATGCCTTTAAAAATAACCGGAAAGTCGGCACTGCTGCACATTAATTCAACAAGAGCACGCCGCACATCTGACATTCCATGAATATTATGTGAGTATATTACCAAAACGCTGGCCTCAACTTCTTTCAATTTTGAAATCAATGGTTCGCTAATCTCCGATGCCTCTATTTCAATAAAATTGGCTTCCGCAGAAAAATTATCATCTCGCTTTAGAAACGCATCTTTTGAAAAAACCGGATAGCACTTATGTAAATCGGATGTCCAATTGTCGTAATTACAAAGTACTGCCAAAGTACCGGGAAGTTCGAACGGTACCCTCCCGGTTGGATGGTAAATAAAATCACATGCCTGGTCGGTAATATTCCACTTATCCAGCGGTACTGAATAGTTATAGCCGACCCTAAAAAGCTGAGAAGGCTTACACACAGGCTCGGTAGAAAAATCAGAAATCACTACCGGAACATGGTCGTGCCCGATGTTTAATACTCTTTTCGATTTTCGACGAGTAAATTCGAACGGATGAATGGGCCAGTGTTCGCTTGGCTTAATAGCTTGATGTGCAGAGCGATTTGAATAACGCGCCACCAGTGTTTGAGCCACAGGAATTTCAAATTCAGGATCCTCAGTTAGCGACACTCGAACGGTATCGCCCAAACCGTCTTCCAGCAGAGAGCCAATGCCTACTGCCGATTTTATGCGTCCGTCTTCGCCCTCACCCGCTTCGGTAACACCCAGATGGAGCGGATAATTCATGCCGCTTTCCATCATGCGGTTCACCAGCATCCTGTAAGCCTGAATCATCACTTGGGTATTGGAGGCTTTCATGGAAAGCACAATGTTGTGATAATTCTCCTCCTCGGCGATCTTTATAAATTCCATAGCCGATTCCACCATTCCAAGTGGACTATCTCCATAGCGGCTCATTATTCTGTCAGACAAGCTTCCGTGATTGGTGCCTATCCGCATAGCGGTGCCATATTCCTTACAAATTTTTACAAGTGGAAGAAACCGCTCACGGATGCGCTCAAGTTCGGCTTGGTAAGCCGCATCGGTATACTCGATGTTTTCGAACTTCTTTTTGTCGGCATAGTTCCCGGGATTTACACGTACCTTTTCTACCAGCCGTGCCGCCAGTTCGGCCGCATTCGGTGTAAAATGGATATCGGCAACGAGCGGAGTATTATAGCCCGCTTTACGAATTTCGGCCTTTATATTTTCCAAATTTTGGGCTTCCTTAATGCTGGGAGCCGTAATGCGCACCAGTTCACATCCTGCCTCAATCATGCGTATTGATTGCGCAACCGTAGCCGCCGTATCAAGTGTATCGGTGGTGGTCATGGATTGTATCCTTATGGGGTTTGCTCCCCCCATCTTAAGTGCACCAATAGAAACCTCGCGGGTAACAAATCGTTGGTAAGCCGTAGTGGATTCGCAGTAGCGCAATGCAGAATAATCGGGATACATGTTATGAACGTATTTCAGCAAAAGTACACTCTTACAACCGATTTAGCATCGATTTGTTTTAATTGGCACCTAGCTACTGACAAATAAAGTTTAGCTGTTTAATAATCCTTCCTTTATTTCGAATTACCGCTAAATAAAGGCCCGTCGGCATTGAATTTAATGAAAAAGTAGCCTCACTTAAATTTCCATGTTGCAGCATACGGCCGCTGGTGTCGAAAATGGAAATTTCCGAACCTGCGGGGGGCAGTTTATTAAACACCAATTGCTCATTCACCGGATTTTCAAGGAAATAAAGTTCATCAACTTTTTGTGCGAGCGGTGACGTAGAACTCAATCCCAGAATATAAACTGTATCTATAGATGTGATGTAAACTTCGTTTGGATCGGCAGCCATTGAGGGCCAGATGACAACGGTATTGCCCCCTTCGATGAAAAAATCGGGCGTAATATCAATAGGCACTTCAAACCCACGTGTTTGTTGGGGCGCAAAAAATTGGAGGGTATTGGTAAACCCGCCTAAAGGAACAACAATTGAATCATTACTGGCATTGCGAAACATCAGTTGGAGGTTGCCCACCCTACTACTGTTTCCTACATTTTTAACACTGAACTGAACCGAAATCTGGGAGAAAAGAGATAACGTATCGGGCAAACTACAACTTTCAAGAGCCAGTTGTGCCTTTCCATGTGGGCCCATCAACAAACAAAGACTTAGAACAAGTCCTTTTAAAGCATTGGTAAAGTGTCTGTTTAAGATGCTCATGGAGATTGATTACTCAAATGTAAATAAAGCAATTTGAAAGATGTGAAATAATATCGTATTTTTCTTACCCGTTCAAGCGATTATTCTTTATGGATATACTATCTCAAATTGCAGAATCTATGAATAAAGAAGAGCTTAGATTTTACAAACTATACGCCCTTCGCCAACAAGATAAGTCCGACCGAAAAGACATTCAGCTGCTCGATGAGGTTCGCAAAAATCCACATACAGGTGAAGCGCGCTTCGTGAAGAAATATTATCCAGCCGATATGCGAAATGCCTATTACCGGCTAAAAAACAGACTCATCGAAGAACTTAACCGTTCGCTTGTATTGCAGCATGGATTTGACGAAGACCTATTGGCAATACACCAACTGCTTCAATCGGTTCGGATATTCAACGGCAAAAACCGATTTGAGCTGGCGCTTCATTTTTTGAAAAAAGCCGAACAAAAAGCATTGAAAATAGAAAATCACGAACTTCTGGATATCATTTACGGCGATTTCATTATGCTGTCGCATGAGCTCCTCACTATCAACCCTGAGCGCTATATA
>JBILCR010000163.1:0-5282 GCA_044353055.1 Flavobacteriales bacterium | reverse complement strand
TTTCATGTATAAATTTTAAAGTTCAAGGTATAGCTCGAGTTCATCAATATCGTTGGTTAAAATGATCTCTTCAATTTCACTAGAGATAGTATCCTCCGAGGGTTGCGGATAGAGGGCGGCCAATTCGGCATCAAACTGTCCGATAAATTCATCATCATTTACATATTCGAGTACGCCTTCCTCTTCAAGCACATCCTCATAGGTTTGTGCTTCAGCAGGCGGATCCAAACTAACGGTTTTAACTTGGTTTCCTGGATTAAAAAAGAACAAGACCGCACACATACTTACCGTAGCAAAACTTGCGGCAACGGCCCAATTGGGAAACCTTTCCCGTTGAGAAACAACGCTACTTTCGCGTGGAAGATTTTGAGTTACACGACCAGGCAAGGCATCAAAATACCCGCTAGGTACGCTAAATGGAGTGGCAGAATGATAGGCACTTGGTAAAGTTGGTTCCTCGGGTTTCATTTCGGGCATAGGAATAAAGTAAATGCAAATGGTTTAATGATGCTTAAGATATTCTTCAATTTTTTTCACTGCATGATGGTACGATGCTTTTAGAGCGCCTACCGATGTACCCAAAATTTCGGACATATCTTCGTACTTCATGTGGTCGAAATATTTCATATTAAACACAAGGCGCTGCTTTTCGGGCAAGCTTAAAATGGCCCGCTGGAGTTTAAGCTGTAAAGCATCGCCATTGAAATAGGCGTCGCTTTCGAGTGCTTTCGAGAGGCTTGGCCCCACATCGCCTATGGGGATGAAAAAGCGCTTTTTCTTTTGATTGAGAAACGTAATACATTCATTGGTTGCTATTCGGTAAAGCCACGTATAGATTTTTGAATCGCCCCTAAAATTTGAAAGATGGGAAAAGGCTTTAATAAAAACATTCTGTACCAAATCGTCGGCATCATCGTGCCTGATTACCATTTTACGAATATGCCAGTAAATGCGTTCTTGATACTGCCGAACCAATAAATTGAAGGCATAGTTACGCGAATTCTCCTTGGAGAATAATTCTAAAAATTCCTTATCGCTGAATTCCTGCATGCCTCATGGTTCAGCCCGGACGCTTGGTTATTTCCGATTCAGAACACGCAATGCCGCTTGCACAATATGTGCCGTATCGAGGCCGTATTTGACCATAAGTTCTTCGGGAGTTCCACTCTCTCCAAACGAATCGTTAACGGCCACATACTCCATTGGAGCAGGCATTTTGCGCGATAGAAGCTGGGCAATACTGTCGCCTAAACCTCCGTGACGCTGATGTTCTTCGGCACTCACCACACATCCGGTTTTTTGCACCGAAGCAATGACCGCCTCTTCATCTAAAGGTTTAATGGTATGAATATTTATTATTTCGGCATTAATTCCCTGATCGAGCAAAATTTCTGCAGCCTTAAGTGCATGCCACACCAAATGACCGGTTGCAAAAATACTCACCGCTGTTCCCTCCTTGAGTAATACGGCTTTACCGATTTCAAAATTCTGAGATTCGGGAGTAAAGTTAGGCACCTTAGGACGTCCAAAACGCAAGTAAACTGGACCTTCATAATCGGCAATGGCAATGGTTGCGGCCTTGGTTTGGTTGTAATCGCAGGGATTGATTACCACCATGCCGGGAAGCATCTTCATGAGTCCAATGTCCTCAAGAATTTGATGTGTTGCACCATCTTCGCCAAGTGTTAAACCGGCATGCGAGGCACATATTTTTACATTCTTGCCCGAATAAGCAATGCTTTGCCGAATTTGATCGTACACCCGACCGGTTGAAAAATTGGCAAACGTTCCGGTGAACGGAATTTTCCCCCCAATGGTTAATCCCGCTGCAATGCCCATCATGTTAGCTTCGGCAATTCCTGTTTGAATGAAACGGTCGGGAAATTCTTTCTCGAATGCATCCATTTTAAGCGAGCCGGTTAAGTCGGCACACAAGGCTACTACTTGAGGATTTTTTCTTCCCAATTCAAGAAGTCCGGCACCAAAACCCGAACGTGTATCTTGATGATTGAAACAAGTAAATAATTCTGCCATATGTTATGTATTATCTAAGTTGAACTTTTTGTGAAGCACCCGGTGTTACGGTGAAATCAAGAACAGAGGTCATAAGGGTTTCCTTTACGCTTTTTGCTCTAAACACCAGTTTGTACTTTCCCGGTTGCAGCCTAAGGGTTTCTTGATTAAGACCTTCGGTTAAGGTACACACCCACTCTACTTTAGCTTTGTCTTCCTTAAAAACGCTGGCGATACCCACTGTAGGAAGCATAAAGTTTACAATGCCGGGTTCGTCAATTTTAACTGTTGTAGTTTGGCTTTGGCCTATCTGAACATTTTTAACATATGTGCGCGGCAGGGTAAGTATTTCCATATCGTAAGCGCCCACAATCAATTTTCGCTGTTCGCGAATATCCATTACCTCGAGTGTATTGGTTTCGTTTGCCTTTCGTAAAATACACTTAATGTCGCGTGTGGCATTTGTTTCGCCGGCCTGAACTTTTACTATGCCTTGCGGCGCATCCACCGCAATGGTATTGTGTTTTCCGGGCTCGAGCTTTATATTTTTCTTTTCAACGGGTGGCAGCGTATGAACCACTAAATGATAGTCGAGCGCTGCGTCGGGCCTTAATGTATCGGGCAAGCCGCGGTTATTAAACGTATGTATCCAATGGTATTTGGGCATTCCTGTTTTTTGGTCGTACAGGGTCATGGCCACATCGGTTTCGGTTGGCTTTCCGTTTATATCGAGCAGATTAATTTGAGCAGTAGTGGCATTTAGCACTTGAGTGATGATGATGTTCAACACCTGCGAAAACGACTGTTCGGTGGAGGCATCGTAGTAATTTCCAACACACTTGAAGGCATCAATAACCTCTAAATCGAGTTTGCCTACGCCCACAATAAAGGGCTTTAGAGAAATGCCTTTGCTTTGCAATGCGGCTGATAGCGCACAAGGATCACCACCACACTCCTCTTTACCATCGGTAATGAGGAGCACCACATTTTTTGAATTGCGGTCGGGGAAATCGGTGGCGCATTGTTCCAGCGATAATGCGATGGGCGTAGTTCCGCTGGCCTTTACCTTTTCGAGTTTTGAACGAATGAGCCAGGCATTGCCGGCCGAAAAAGGCACTTCGAGTTTTGAATCGTCGCAATCTTGCGGGGGATAACTTTTTTGGTGACCGTAGCAACGAAGTGCCATTTGCAGATTGGCCTGTTTGTCGAGACTATCGACCATTTTACTCACCAGCCGCTTGGCAATATTGAACTTTGATTCTGACTCAAACAAACTGTTCATCGAATTGGAGCAATCCAATATGATGAGTATACGGGTGAGCTGTTTTGATGAAGCTTGTGCCCTCCCGTTTAACATGGTTAATGTTGCAATTATACAAAGTATAATACGCGAAAAGCTTAATAATTTGCGGTGATCGTAGTGTGTTAGCACGTAGTAAAAATTAGTAATCGCCCAGCGTTTCGGCAAGCTGCGAAAGTCCGAGTTGAAGCTGTTCGTCGTTAGGAGCTACCCCATGCCATTTATGGGTACCCATCATAAAATCGACCCCCATTCCCATCTCGGTTTTCATGAGAATAACGACGGGTTTTCCCTTTCCGGTATGTTCAACGGCATTTTTTAAACCCGCTATCACTTCATCCATGTCATTTCCGTTCATGTGTAATACATCCCATCCAAAGGCCGTCCACTTTTGATGCAGGTCGCCCATATTCAAAACATGATCGGTGGATCCGTCAATTTGTTGACCGTTTACATCAACAGTAGCAATGAGGTTGTCGATTTTTTTGGCGGCTGCAAACATGGCGGCTTCCCAAATCTGCCCTTCCTGTAGTTCGCCATCGCCGTGCAAACTGTACACCATATGCTTGTCATTATTGAGCTTTTTGCTGATGGCGGCTCCAATGGCCACGGAGAGTCCCTGCCCCAACGAACCCGAGGCAATACGAACGCCGGGTAATCCTTCATGTGTTGTAGGATGGCCTTGCAAACGTGTATTGAGCTTACGAAATGTGGCCAATTCGCTCAGATCAAAATGTCCGCTTCGAGCTAAAACACTGTAATAAACAGGCGAAATATGTCCGTTCGATAAGAAGAATATATCCTCATTTACACCGTCCATGGCAAAAGCCTTGGCGGAGTATCGGAGTTGATGAAAGTAGAGCGCCGTAAAAAAGTCGGCACAACCCAGCGAACCACCGGGATGTCCTGAATTAACGGCATGAACCTGACGTAAAATATCGCGACGCACCTGCGTTGCAATGTCTTTTAATTCCTGAATTGAAGCCATGCTGCGAAAATACAGAGCGTACCAATAAATAAATACGATAGCGGTAACGGGTTATCCCGAAGTTTTTAACGATTGTTAAGAACCTTGAATTTTGTAGCGATATCCTTACCGGCAATCCATCCGCTGCTCCAAGCATGCTGAAAATTAAAACCGCCCGTTATGCCGTCTACATCCAAAACCTCGCCTGCAAAATACACATCGGTATTACGGTGTAATGAGCCGGTTAAGGGATTGATTTCCTCCAACGACACACCGCCGGCCGTTACAAATTCTTCTTTAAAAAGTGTCTTGCCTTTAATACTATGTGGCTGTGCTGTAATAATTTCGGCCAGTTTTCGTAACTGACTGTCTTTGCATTCGTGCCAGGTACACTCTGCCGAAATAGAAGCTTCCTCAATAAAATGTTCCCAAAGGCGCTGCGGTATGCCATCAAAAACTTTAGTACGTACTTTAGATTTGGTAGCACCGTTTTTTTGGGCTAAAAGCCAATGGGCTACCTCATCTTGTGTGAGCTCGGGCAGCCAGTTTATGCGTACATCGAAATCATAAGCGAGTTCTGCCAAATCTCTGGCTCCCCAGGCCGAACAACGTAACACAGAAGGTCCGCTAAAGCCCCAGTGACTTACAAGCAAGGGGCCGTTCTCGCTGTGGCGCGTTTGTGCAATTTTTACCTTCACCTGAGCCGAAACACCCATAAGATGCTTCATACGATGGTCGTTTACATTAAACGTAAATAAACTAGGAACGGGCGAAACCAGTTGAAGATTCAGATCGCTTAGCCAGTTGTAATCGTTGGGTTTGGGATAGCCGCCGCTCGCCACCAAAACGTAGCGTGCCGTAAATTCCTGGTCATTAGCCAATAATAAAAATCCTCCACTTTTTAGCGGCTGAATTTGGGTTACGGCATGCGATTTACGGATATCAATTTTCAATCTTTCTGCCTCATTTTGTAGGCATAAAATAATTTCATCTGACGAATTG
>JBILCR010000162.1:0-5287 GCA_044353055.1 Flavobacteriales bacterium | reverse complement strand
AGTGGCCGAATCGTTCCGGAAATTTGCCGAAAATAATATCGAAGCTCAAGATGATCATAGCATTACCGAAGCGTTCGACATTAACCAGCAGGCCGTAAAAAAACATTTGGGCATGTTTCGCAGCGTGTTAAAATTGGACAAGAATTTCCACATCTACATCCACGGAAACCGCAACATGATTGAACGCGGCTTCGACGACGAGAAGAATTTAAATTATTACAAGGTGTTCTTCAGTAACGAAACCACGAATTAAAGAACCGAGCTACCTTATTTCTTCTTGAATTGCTTTTCGTAAAGAGCAATCCATTCATTGGGCGTCATTTTCGAAAACAATTCGCTCAATAGAGGGATTGGCATTTCTTCGGGCTTTTTAAAGCGGATGCAGCTTTTGCCCATATCGAGTTTTGATTTAACATGTTTGGGATATTCGGCCGTAAACCAGTTATACAAATCCGAATCGGCATACAAACCCATGTGATAGACCGCAATAAAGTTCTTTTGCGATGCAACGCTAATAAAAGGCAAGGCCATTTTGGCATCGCAATGGTAGCCTGCGGGATAGAGTGCATGCGGCACAACATACGAAGGCATTTTGTAAGCCATTTCTTCAGCAAAACCTTCGGGAAGCGCTTGCAGCAGGCAATTACGCAAAGCGTTCATTACCGCATTACGATCGTCGGCAAGTGCATTAAAATAGGAATCAACGGCAGCATTGGAATGAATCATTTCAAACGATTTGTATTCGTAATTTTGACAAATGAACGCCAAAACCGAACATAAAACAATAGTATTTTTTGATGGTTGTTGCGGCCTATGCAATAACCTAGTTCGGTTTATTTTGAGGCATGAACGTAATACCGAACTGCAATTTGCCGCACTTCAAAGTGCTTTTGCTACAGAACGGCATATTGATCTGCAAGCCCTACCCGACTCGCTTGTTTTGTTTGAGAACGAAGTTTACTATTCCGAATCGGAGGCCGCATTACGTTTATGTAGGTATCTTAAATGGTATTTGCGGTGGCTAGGCATTTTCGTATATGTGCCGCGCTTTATAAGAAATGCCATTTATAGATGGGTGGCACAAAATCGCCATGTTTGGTTTGCCCGTACCGACTATTGTAGTGATGTTGGCGATTATAAAGTTAGAATCATCATTTAATACATAAGAGCATACTCAAGAAATAAATAACTATTTTCGTGGAGTGTCACGCCGCGTTGAATGTATAAACGAATCGCCATAACCCCACCGAACGAGCTTACCGAAGGAGAATGTTTTTATTCGGCACACACGGTTAAATTATTTGTTTGTTTAACGATTTTCGATGAAGCTAACCGTTTATATAAATAGATGAAAGAGGATGTATTGATTAGTGTAGTCTCTCCCGTTTATATGGGCGAAAAAGTTGTGGAGGAGCTCATCCGAAGAATTGATCTTAGTGTTTCAAAGATTACCGACCGGTATGAAATTATTCTAGTTGAAGACTGCAGTCCCGACAACAGCTGGCAAGAAATTGAAAAAGCATGCCAAATAAATTCTAAAGTTAAAGCTATTGCGCTCAGCCGAAATTTTGGACAGCACGTTGCCATTACAGCAGGTATCGATCATGCTGTGGGAGATTGGGTGGTTGTAATGGATTGTGATTTACAAGACAGACCAGAAGAAATTATTTCGCTCTACGAGAAAGCAAAAGAAGGCTATAAAATTGTTCTCGCCAGAAGATTTGACAGGCAAGATCATCGCTTAAAAAAATGGTTGTCAAAATTATTTTACAAGGCATTAAGTTACCTCACCGGCAATACCATTGATCCAGCGGTAGCTAATTTTGGCATTTACCATAAAAATGTAATTCAGGCCATAAAAAGCATGAGAGAACCCATTCGATTTTTTCCTTCAATGGTAAGATGGGTTGGATTTACTCAAACATGCTTAGATGTGGAACATAGTGAGCGATTGGTAGGCAGTTCCTCTTATAATTTTAAAAAGAGGATGAGGCTTGCGTTAGACATCATACTGGCATATTCAGACAAACCGCTCAGATTAACTGTAAAAATTGGGTTTTCAATCGCAGTATTGTCCATTTTAGGAGGCATAACGGTATTAATTCAATATTATACCGGAATGATTAAGGTAGTTGGATTTGCCAGTCTGATTGTATCGATATGGTTCTTAAGTGGTTTAATCATTATGATTTTAGGCATTACGGGATTATACATAGGTAAAATATTTGAGGCGGTTAAGCATCGACCCCTTTATTTTGCTCAGGAAACACTCAATTTATGATTGCGCTTCTTGATTGGGATACTTCATTTTTCGGATATAAAGTGGGTGTGTTGCATCTTGAAAATCAAGAAAAATTAACCGAACTACTGAATGCGGAATCCGATTTCAAATTGGTGTATATTTTCAGTAAGGAAAAACTGAATATTCCTCATTCCGAGAACTATTCGGCAAAATGGGTGGACACAAAAATTGTCTTAAAAAAACCATCACATAAAACTATTGAAGCACTTACCGATGCTGAGATTGTGCCCTATTTCGGAAAAGACGATGAAGCAATTCATGCCTTAGCCTTGGAAAGCGGTATTTATTCGAGATTTAATATCGACACCAACTTCACAAATAATGAATTTGAGAAGCTATACCACGAATGGATAAAGAAAAGTTTGGATAAAACGCTATCGGAAATAGTGTACATTGCTTATGTGAATAATAACGTTGCAGGATTCATAACCGTTGGCAGAAAAAACCATCGAGCAGATATTGGATTGATTGCCGTAAATAAGGAATTTAGGGGAAGAAATATTGGCTTATCCCTTATTGAAAAGGCATCTCAATATGCATTTCTTGAAGGATTTGAAGAAATTCAAGTCATTACACAAGGCGAAAACATTCCGGCCATGAAGTTATATTCAAAATCAGGATTCACCATTGAAGAAACAACATTCGTCTATCATGCATGGCGAAACGAATAGTAAATAGAATCAAACACAGGCAAAACGATGAAGACCATTCCATTTAACAAACCTTTTTTAACCGGCAAGGAAACCGCATATATTGAAGATGCTGTTGCCTCAGGAAAAATATCGGGCGATGGAAAATACACCAAACTTTGCCATGATTTCTTTGAAAACAGGTTTGTGGGAAGCAAATGTCTGCTTACTACGTCGTGCACCGATGCGCTTGAAATGGCGGCCATACTCCTCAATATAGAGCCGGGCGATGAAGTTATTGCTCCTTCGTATACCTTCGTTTCAACCGTCAATGCTTTTTTATTGCGCGGGGCAAATATCATTTTCGCCGATAGCAGCAGCGAATCGCCAAATATCGACGTTAATTCTGTTGAGGCATTAATCAGCCCTAAAACCAAAGCCATTATCGCCGTTCACTACGCAGGTATAGCTTGCGATATGGACGCATTAAAACGGATTTGCCAATCGAACCGTTTATTCCTCGTAGAAGATGCCGCACAGGCAATAGATTCATACTATAATGGCCAGGCTTTGGGAACTTTCGGCGACCTTGCCGCATTTTCATTTCACGAAACCAAAAATATTATTTCTGGCGAGGGAGGCATGCTGGTTATTAATAATCCCGAGTTTAAGAAGAGGGCTGAAATAATTCGCGAGAAAGGCACCAATAGGTCAGCATTTTTCCGAGGCGAAGTAGATAAATACAATTGGGTAGATATTGGTTCCTCATTTCTTCCTTCCGACATTATTGCTGCTTTCTTGTTTGCCCAACTCGAAAATCTCGAGCTGATTCAGGCCAAACGAAAAGCAATTTGGTCGAGCTATAAAGAAAATCTTCAGAATCTAGAAAGCGCTCATAAAATTAGACTGCCCTATATTCCAGATTACGCCAGCAACAATGCGCATATGTTTTATGTGGTTTGTAGCAGCATTGAAGAGCGTACCGAACTGATCAACCATTTGAAAAAATCTTCCATTCATGCAGTGTTTCACTACATTTCATTGCATCGAAGCGATTTTTATAAAAAATCCAGAACTTCCTCATCAGAAAATTTATACTGGAGTGATATTTACAGCGATTGCCTTCTTCGCCTGCCTTTTTATTATGAATTGAGCAGCGAATCAGTAGAGCAAATCTGTTCATTAATAAATGAGTTTTATGAGAAGCGCTAAACTTTTCGACTTTATTTACATCATTGCCACCGTTCTTTTAACTGTTTATGGGCAACTCGTATTCAAATGGCGCATGGATATGAAAGGTGCTTTTCCGGGTGGTACGCTTAACAAACTGCAGTACATCTTTTGGGCCTATCTCGATCCCTGGATTATTTCGGGTTTTATGGCTGCGTTTATGGCCAGTATGTTTTGGTCTATTACCTTAACCAAATTCGAGCTTTCGTTCGCCTATCCCTTCACCAGTTTATCCTTTATTCTGGTTTTCTTCTTAAGCATATTTCTGTTTAAGGAAGCATTTAATTTAAACAGATTAATGGGTGTTTTGCTCATTATTGGCGGATTGATTGTACTCGCAAGGAGATAGTCAATCTTTTTTTCGATACGCCACAAGGCAACTGGCTCCAAAGGGAATACGAATGCCCCAACCAATCAACCCGCGTTCTAGTGCCCAGAGTCCATCCATGATCGAATTTAAAATACCGCTTGAAACGTGCTCGCTTTGCGCTTTTTCAATAGTGCCCACATCCTCAGGTTTCTGATTTTTGATGCGTTGGCTAAGCGTTCTAGCAATAAAAATTGGAAAAATCAGAACTGAATAGAAATACGTTTGCCGCACAGGTTCAAATCCAGCATCACAAAGTGCTTTACGTAAACTTTTTAGAGTATACCTTCTGTAATGCCTTGCATAATCGTCGTCTTTTGACCACAGAAACCGATAGGCCGGCACCGTTACATACACTATGCCCCCTTTCACCATAGATGCGGCTATAGATTTTAAAAAAGATATATCATCTTCTATATGCTCCACCACATCAAATAATCCAGCAGCTTCAATCGAATTTGGTGCTATGCCCGCTTGTTCGAGTGTGGCGCAAATAACGTGCTGAATGTCGCGTTTTCGGGCATTAACGGCACCCTCAGGGCCGGGTTCAACCAACACAACCTGCTGTCCTGAATTTTGAAGCCCTTTTGAGACAAATCCATTTCCGCCGCCAATATCCCAAAACAATTTACCTGATGAATATTTATGCACCAGCTCCACAATAAGCTTATTGCGATTCCTAAACCACCACGAATTTTCCTCCAATTGATAGGATAGCGAATTGCCTTCTTCGGGATATGAAACGCGCGTTTGACTCTT
>JBILCR010000161.1:0-5290 GCA_044353055.1 Flavobacteriales bacterium | reverse complement strand
ATCTTAGCGTACAATTTTTTTCATGATTCCGTTTTCACCGCCGCATATTCGCCAGGAAGTAATTGATGAAGTAACCGCAGTTTTAAAATCGGGTTGGATTACTACCGGTCCTAAAACAAAAGAGTTCGAACGCAGGTTATCGGCCTATTGTGGTAATAAAGCCACCGTATGTTTGAATTCAGCCACTGCAGGTTTAGAGTTAATGTTGCGATGGTTTGGAGTAGGGCAGGGAGATGAAGTTATTTTACCAGCCTACACCTATTCGGCAACTGCTAACGTAGTGGTTCATTGCGGTGCTAAACCCGTTTTTGTAGATGTAAACGAAAGCGATTTTAACATTTCAATAGCTGCAATAAAAGCCGCTATTACCAACAAAACAAAAGTGATAATGCCTGTTGATTTTGCAGGTTTGCCTTGCGATTACAACAGTATAAATGAACTCGTTCGTACTACAGCGCATGTGTTTGTGGCAGAAAATGAGCGACAGAACAAGCTAGGACGAATCATGGTTTTGGCTGATGCCGCTCATTCTATAGGTGCTCGCTATCGTGGACAAAGAACCGGAGTTCATGCCGATGCTACGGTATTTTCTTTTCATGCAGTTAAAAATTTAACTACGGCCGAAGGTGGCGCTATCGCATTAAATTTGCCTGAACCCTTTAATAACGACGAAGAGTATTTTCATTTATGCGTTACCGCATTGCATGGACAAAATAAAGATGCCTTGGCCAAAATGCAGAAAGGCAACTGGAAATACGATATAATTGAGGCCGGTTATAAATGCAATATGACCGATATTATGGCAGCCATTGGCTTGGTAGAATTATCGCGTTATGAAGAAGAAACCTTGCCTATACGCAAAAAGATAATCGAACGCTATCAACAGGCATTTTCTCATTATTCATGGGCGCAACTGCCCCTTGTGGAGGATGCTCATCGGGTCTCGTCGTTTCATCTGTATCCGCTTCGAATAAATGGAATCAATGAAGGCTTGCGAGATGCCATCATCCAAGATGTTTTTAATCGGGATGTAAGTGTAAATGTGCACTTTATCCCCCTTCCCCTGCTTAGTTTTTATAAAAAAATGGGATATTCAATAGATGAATACCCCATAACGTACAGTAATTTTAGTGCTGAAATAAGTTTGCCTGTTTTCGAAGATCTAACTGTTGAAATGCAAGATGTTGTTATTAAGGCGGTAGTGGATTCGGTTCAACACCAAATTACTCATATTGATTCATTATCCTCCAAAAACTTTTCGAAGTAAATCCGTTACCCGCGCTACAGGATCGCGTCTTATTTTGGCTTCTTCATCTGCAAGCAGTTTGAAAAGTCCTTCAAGTGTTTTTTCCGTAACATAGCGATCCAAGTCTGGATTCATTTTCTTAACACCTGGTATTTTATTGTATTTGGTGATAATAGGCTTCCAGTGTTTGGTTAATTCCACTTTATTGATAGCTCGCTTTACAATGGGAGAAAATTTTGTGGTTAGTTCAGCAGATGTGCGGCCTTTCAAATAATTCGTTGCGGCATTATCGCCACCACGCAAAATATTCACGCCATCGTTAATTGTCATTGTTTTAATTGCATCCATAAATACCGGCGCAGCTTCTTTAGATGCTTCTTCTGCGGCACGGTTAAGGGTCGTTACAAATCGATCAACTTGCGATCCCATTCCCAGTTGACGAGCTTTTGATTCAACAATTTTAGCTTCGTTTGGGAATGGAATTTTAATTGCTGGATTTTTAAGAAATCCATCGCGTTTTGATGCAGAACCCGAAGCATTTCTTGATCCTACATTTAAGGCTTCTTTTAGACCCGACACTATTTCGTCGTTACTCAGATTATTTCCTGAAGCACCTTGTGTAGCCTGATTTATAATGTTTCCAGCTGCGTTAATTAAACTTTGTGCATTTAGAGAGGCCGAGGCCAACAACAAACAGATGAGCGTTTTCATAATGTATTTTTTTTTATGGTCACTAATAATTATGCCAAAATTAGAGCTGTTCCTGATGCAGTTTGCGTGTGCGTTTTGCCGCAAACCGAGTTCTAAGCAAGTTGAGTGTTTCCACAATGAGCGAGAATGCCATCGCGATATAAACGTAATTTTTTAGATGCACATGCGGGTAGTTTTGTTCAAAATGAAGGGCTTCCATAATGAGTACTACCCCAATTGCAACAAGGAAAACGAGCGCAAGCATTTTAATGGTCTGATACTTATTGATGAAGTCACTAACATATCCCGAAAACAAAATCATAATAATTATGGCAATAATTACTGCCAAAACCATTATAACCAGATTCGTAGAAATAGCTACTGCCGTTAGAATGGAGTCAAAAGAAAAAACAATATCTAAAATTACGATTTGAATGATCGCTTTGGCAAAACCAAGAGCCGCACCACCTTCTTCTGGAGGAACCTCGTCTTTAGTGAGTTTTTCGAATATTTCGAGGATGGTTTTAATGGTGAGAAAAACACCGCCAGCAAAGAGTATGATATCCCGCCCCGAGGCGTTAAACTCCCAAAGGGTAATTATAGGTTCTTTTAGGCTTGCTATCCATGAAATTATTGACAGTAAAGCTATTCTGAAAATAAGCGCCATGCTTAAACCCCATAAGCGCGCATTTTGTTGGCGGTGTCGCGGTAATTTACCGGCAACTATTGAGATAAATATAATGTTATCAATCCCCAATACAATCTCTAAAAGACTCAAGGACAATAACGTGATAATTCCCTCGGCAGTAAACAAGGCACTCCAGGCAGCGGGGTCAGTTAAACTCATTCATTGAAAATATCTGCTGCAAAACTAAAGATTTGTTGGTTCAATTTAAGGCGGTTAATAAATTGTTTAGATTTGTGTCGATGCGCTATTTTGACTTTTTTTTGCGGCCTGTTTTTTTGTTTTTAATTGTAGGCTTATCTCTACTAGTTACGTTTTGCCAAACCTTGCACCTTTCTTGGGCTTCTGCAGATATGGGCTCATTGATTCGATGGGGGGCTTTGGTGCTGCTTTTACCTTTTGTATTTAAGAAAAAGTCATTAACCGTTTGGATAGTTTATGCTATGTGCCTCGGTGTGGAACTGGGCTATGATTTTCCTAAAATTGCTGAGCCGCTTAAAGTACTAAGCGACATATTTTTAAGACTAATAAAAACCATCATTGCGCCTCTTCTTTTTGCAACGCTTGTGGTAGGTATCGCTGGCCATTCGAGCTTAAAACAAGTAGGGCGTATGGGGTTAAAGGCCATTATCTATTTCGAATTGGTAACTACCCTTGCCCTTTTTATAGGTTTGGCTGCTATAAATTTAACCCAGGCGGGCGTAGGAGCCGAATTTAAGGCAGGCGACAAGGAAGTAAAAAAGGCCGATGCTTTACTGGAACAAAAACAAAGTCATGACGTTATTCTTGATATATTTCCCGAAAACATTGCTAAATCCGTAGCTACCAATCAGATTTTACAAATCGTTGTTTTTAGCATCTTGTTTGGAATCGGCTTGGCCTTGGTAAAAAAAGAGGAAAAACGTAAACCAATTCTCGACTTTGCCGAGGGGCTATCAGAGGTAATGTTTAAGTTCACGGATATTGTAATGTATTTCGCACCCTTAGCGGTTGGTGGTGCCCTTGCTTATTCGGTGGCCACTATGGGTATAGGAAATCTTAAAAACCTATTTTTTTTGGTTTGCACCCTTTATGGTGCTTTACTGGTTTTTATTCTGCTTGTTTTGGTTCCCATCGCTTTATTGGTGCGACTTCCAATTAAATCATTTTTACAGGCTGTTTCTGAACCTTTGTCCATCGCTTTTTCAACAGCCAGCTCGGAGGCAGCCCTTCCTAAAGCCATGGAAAATCTTGAAAAGATGGGAATCCCTCGAAAGGTGGTTGCTTTTGTATTGCCTACCGGCTACAGTTTTAATCTCGATGGTACTACCCTTTATCTTTCACTAGCATCTGTATTTGTTGCTCAAACCTGCGGAATTGATCTTTCGCTTTCACAGCAAATTCAAATGTGTCTTATTTTGATGCTAACTTCTAAAGGTGTAGCCGGAATTCGTGGTGCATCATTTTTGATTTTAGTAAGCACTGTGGCCTCGCTGGGATTAGAGCCTGAGAAGGCATTTGCCATTTTAGCCATTGATGCAATAATGGATATGGGACGTACTTCGGTAAACGTTTTGGGTAACTGTTTGGCTACTTATGTTGTGGCTAAGTGGGAACGCGAAATCTGATGTGAATTAATTTTAGTAATTTAATCAAGCGCCGCGATAAGAAACATTTATTTTTGCATAACAAACCCTTGAAGAATATGAGAATTAAACTTTCCGTAATCATTGCATCAACACTTTTTGCCACTATACTTTCTGTTAATGCACAAAAGTGTGGTTCAATGGAGGTTTATAATCAGCATTTACAGGATCCGGCATTTGTGCAGCGCCGCCAGCAAATCGAAGATCACACGCGCGATTTTACTCAATTTGCCTCGCAAAATGATGTACAGCGAGTAGTGTACACCATTCCGGTGGTATTCCATGTGGTTTATCAAAATCAAACCGAAAATATTTCAGACGCTCAATTGCAATCGCAGATAGATGTTTTAAACGAAGATTTTCGGAAGCTTAATGCCAATTTTAATTCTACTCCTTCTGTTTTTCAAGGGGTGGCTTCCGACATGGAATTTGAATTTTGTATGGCCACGGTGGATCCTAATGGCAGCGCTACCAACGGTATCACACGGACCCAAACCACGGTTACATCTTTTAACACCAACGACAATGTCAAATTTAACAGTTCGGGAGGTAAAAACGCTTGGCCGGCTGATGAATATCTTAATATTTGGGTGGCAGATTTAGGGAACTCGCTTTTAGGTTATGCTCAATTTCCTGGAGATGCTGCAAGTACAGATGGCGTAGTACTTCACTACACCACAGTGGGGCGGCCTCCTGCAAACCCATTTAATAACGCCTACAATTTGGGCCGCACAGCAACGCACGAAATTGGACATTGGATGAACCTCTATCATATTTGGGGTAACGAAAATTCGGGATGCGGCAATCAAGCGGGATCAGCGGGTACAGATGAGGTTTCTGATACGCCGGTTCAGGATGATGCTACAATTGGATGCCCTAATTGGCCTCAGGTTTCATGCAGTAATGGACCTAATGGTGACATGTTTGTGAATTATATGGATTACATGGACGATGCATGTGCTACGATGTTTACGAATGGACAAAAAACCAGAGCTCGAGCTGTATTTGCAACCGGCGGTGCCCGAAATTCATTGCTTTCATCAC
>JBILCR010000003.1:0-17641 GCA_044353055.1 Flavobacteriales bacterium | reverse complement strand
ATATCCCACTGCCAGCGATTTATCGCCGTATTGTAGCGCCGACCAGGTTAAGAAAAGGGCTTCGTCCTCGAACCTGAAATCGCCTTTACTCGACATGGCATCCACTACTACTTCATCGAGTTTTTGTTTCGAATACGGGCTGGTTTCGGCTATACTTTCCTTTTGCACTTTTTGCACCAGAACAGGCCCGGAATTTTGATGCGCAGCATCGATTGCATCATCCTCCATCCGCGAACAAGCGGACATTCCAAGGATGCTTATGATGGTAACAAACAGTAGTATATTTTTCATGCGGTAAAGTTTAATTGGAATTCGAAATTAGCGATTCGTTCAGAAAATCAAAGGAATACTTATAAACCAACGTTGTGGAAAATAGGGTTCATTCCTTATTTCCATTACCTTTGCCACCCTTTTATAACATCATGATTGCAGTATCCAACCTTTCGCTTCGTTACGGAAAGCGCACTTTATTTGAAGACGTTAACCTCAAATTCACGCCCGGCAACTGCTACGGCATAATCGGAGCCAACGGAGCAGGAAAATCCACTTTTCTTAAAATCCTATCGGGCGAGGTAGACCAAACCACGGGCGAAATAGCCATTACACCCGGCGAACGCATGGCCGTGCTTAAGCAGAATCACTATGAGTTTGATGCTTTTCCAGTAATTCATACTGTGATGATGGGCCACAAAAAACTGTGGAACATTATGCAGGAAAAAGATGCCATATATTCCAAAGAAGATTTTACCGAGGACGACGGAAACCGCGCTGCCGAACTCGAAGCCGAATTTGCCGAAATGGAAGGCTGGAATGCCGAAAGCGATGCAGCTAACCTCTTGAGCGGCTTAGGTATTTCTGAAGAATATCACCACCGACTTGTAAGCGATTTGAGCGGCAATCAAAAAGTTCGCGTGCTATTGGCTCAGGCTTTATACGGTAACCCCGACATTCTGCTGCTCGATGAGCCCACCAACGACCTCGATGTGCATACGATTGCCTGGCTCGAAAATTACCTGGCCGAATTCAACAGCACGGTAATCGTGGTGTCGCACGACCGCCACTTTCTCGATGCGGTTTGTACTCATATTGTGGATATCGACTTTGGGAAGATGCGCCTATACACCGGAAATTATACTTTTTGGTATGAATCGTCGCAGCTCATTGCACGCCAGATGGCAGACCGCAATGCGAAGATTGAAGATAAGCGCAAGCAATTACAAGAATTCATTGCCCGCTTTAGTGCTAATGCCTCTAAATCGCGTCAGGCTACCAGCCGTAAAAAATTGCTCGATAAGCTCAACGTAGAAGACATGCAGGCATCGAACCGAAAGTATCCGGCTATTATATTCAAACCCGAACGCGAGCCGGGCGACCAGATTCTGCATGTCGAAAACCTCAGTGCCAGCCACAACGGCATTCAGCTTTTCAAAAATCTCACGTTCAACATGCACCGCGACGATAAAATTGCCGTAGTAGCCCAAGACCATAACGCCATTTCGCAATTATTCGAAATCCTTTCAGGCAACAAACAGCCCGATAGTGGTACATTTACTTGGGGCATCACCATTAAGTCGGTGTATTTGCCACTCGATAACAGCGCATTCTTTAAGAACGAATACAACCTCATCGACTGGTTGCGGCAATATTCAAACGATCAGGACGAAACCTACATACGCGGCTTTTTAGGCAAGATGCTTTTTTCGGGCGAAGAAACCCTGAAGAAAAGTTCGGTGTTGAGTGGTGGCGAGAAAATGCGTTGCATGATTTCGCGCATGATGCTGCACTCGGGCAACCTGCTCATTCTCGACGAGCCTACCAACCATCTCGACCTCGAGAGCATTACGGCATTTAACAATTCGGTGAGCGAATTTAAAGGCCCAGTGTTGTTTACCTCACACGACCACGCCTTTATGCAGTCTGTAGCAACACGGGTAATTGAATTGTTCCCCGAAGGTTACCTCGACCGGCAGTTAAGCTACGACGAATACCTCGAAAGTGAGGCGGTACAGGGTAAAAGATTAGAATTGATTAAGAAGTAGGCTAAACAAGGGTACCAAGCATTAACCATGGTTTTTTCAAACCATTGGCTTGCTACAAACCCCACCAGCACATTACATCAATTGTAAACAAATTTTTTGAGAGAGGGTTTCGCCAATAGCAAGCGAGGATGTTGCTGCGGGCGATGGGGCATTTAAAACATGCAACACACGCTTTTTTTCTACAATCGAAAAATCGTCGAGCAATCCGCCCGTACGGTCGCAAGCTTGAGCACGAACACCAGCACCTGCCGGCACCAAATCCGATTCTCTTACTTCGGGAATTAATTTCTGCAAAGCCTTTGTAAATGCAGCTTTAGAAAGTGAACGGTAGTATTCGCCTAAACCTGTGCGCCAGTATTTAATAGCTACTTTTCTAAAGCCCGGCCATGATAACGACTCCCAAAGGTCGGTTAGGTTAACCTGACTCATCTTATAGCCCTCACGTTTAAAGGCAAACACCGCATTGGGACCGGCTTCTACACCTCCGTTAATCATTTTTGTAAAATGAACTCCCAAAAACGGAAAATTAGGATCTGGAACGGGGTAAATCAAGCCTTTTACTAAACCGCGTTTGTCTGCTTTAAGTTCGTAGTATTCGCCCCTGAATGGGATGATGCGCACATCCATTTTTTCCTCCGTTAAGCCTGCAATCCGATCTGAAAAAAGCCCAGCACAATTCACCACTACCGATGCACTAAAGTTGGATTTTTGAGAGACAACCGTAACAGAATCGGCTTTTACATCAATACCGGTAACGGCAATGCCTGTATACACTTTACCGCCCAACTTTTCGATTTCGCCTTGCATTACGCGCGCCACCTGCACATAGTCGATAATACCCGTGTACGGCACGTGAATGCCTGCAATACCATTACAATGTGGCTCGTATTGCTTTATTTCATCAGCATTTATCTTTCTTATTTCGGTAAGTCCATTCTCAATTCCACGGCGATATACCACATCAAGCTGATCCAACTCTGACTCCTGTGTAGCCACAATTACTTTTCCGCACAAATCGAAGGGAATGTCGTGTTTTCGAGCAAAATCAATCATCAGTTCGTAACCGCGAATGCAATTTCGGGCCTTTAAACTGCCGGGTTTATAATAAACACCGGAATGAATCACCCCTGAGTTATTGCCCGTCTGATGTTTCGCCACATCTTGTTCTTTCTCAAGTACCGCAACCTTGCAACCGGGTTTTTGCTCCAACACATTTAACGCCGTTGCCAAACCTACGATACCGCCCCCGATGATTAAACAGTCGAAATTATTTTCCATGAAGCAAAAATGAATATTTAAGAGCTATTTATAAAATTTATATCCGTCAAAAATAGCTTGATTTAAATGAAACGTTCAGCAATACTTCCTAGTCGAAAGTAAAATTTGTTCTTAATTGCTAAAAATAGAAAAAGCCCTTCAGGCAAACACTGAAGGGCTTTTCTTTAACTTAGATGTTTTATTTGTCGATACTTATTACCAAGTACTTACTCGACTTCCAGAATTCTTCTTCGTCGGTAATCGTTAAGCTCTTTGCACGCTTTTTACTATCCACATCCAATTTATAGGATGATGATGGATGGTTGGTAATGAGCTTCGCATTTTTACCATTAACCGGTATGGATTTTACCTTGGTGATATCAATTTGGGTGAAATAATCGCGGTTAAAATCAGAATTCAAGGTCTTCTTCTTACCCAGGCCTAGGAAACCACCCTCTTTATTCAAAACTTTATTATCACGCAATTCTTTATACGTTCCTACACAATAATAGGCCGTATTCATTTTTTGCTTTTGCTGTTCAATTACTTGCGTCTTACCATCAGACTCGGTTTTTAAATTATCAACTTTTGTATTTAAATCGGTGATTTGAATATTCATCGACTCAAGCTGCTCTTTCAATAAAGCAATCTCTTTATCTTTTTCAAGCAATTGCTCCGTAAGCCGCTGAATGGTCTTCTCAAATTCAGAAACTTTGATGTTTGATTTTTTAAGCTTTGCTTGAAGAGCTACCAGCTTATTCTTATTTTCCTCCATCAGATCGCTGATGTAATTGATGTCTTCATTGATACGATCTTTAGCATCGCCCTGGAGCTCGGCATCCGATGAAGCTGTTTTGGAAATATTTCCTTGCGTTTGTTTCACCGAACGCAAATTATCTTCAATCTCGTTGAGCGATTCCATAAACGAATTGATCGTGGAATCTTTTGAATTTGACTCCTGCAACAAAGCCGCTTTTTCTGCTTTGAGCTTTT
This sequence comes from Flavobacteriales bacterium, assembly GCA_044353055.1. Lineage (GTDB taxonomy): Bacteria > Bacteroidota > Bacteroidia > M30B66 > M30B66 > CAMCXT01. The sequence continues at coordinate 13,352 of JBILCR010000003.1, read as the reverse complement.
CAAGTTCCGGATTGGGCTTTTCTTCGCCTCCACAGGCATACAAAAACACCAAAGAGGCCGCCATTAAGAGTAATTTTTTCATAGATAGGATACACATTTAAGATGAACCAAAGGTAAAGCTAATACCACGAATGCATCCGTCTTACAAGCAAGGCATCTGAGAAAGAATTAACCGCCAAACCCCTTGATATTACTGATTTGTGTTAATAAACTGCGGTATTATCTCGATACGTTATCGGATGAGAACCATTTTACCAAAGCCTTTTTCGAAATATCCATCAATGGCGGTTTCTCTGCGTTCTATAACATTTCCGTTAATGGAGGTGCGCACTCTGTAAAGGTATGTTCCATTAGCCAGTAAATCGCCAAATTCATCGCGGCCATCCCAGGCATATTCCGTCATATTCCGTCCAATTCTGATAGGCCCCAGTTCATCTTTTCGTATTTCCTTCACCACGCGCCCCGTAATGGTCATGATTTGAATTCTGAAATCGTCAGGAACGACTGAACCTGTAAGCGTAAACACAAAATGCGTTTGAGTGCTGAACGGGTTGGGATAATTAATTACCTCCGTTATGGTACTGCGGTTAACGACCTCAAAACGGATGCTGTATTGAACTGCACCACTGGCATTGCCTGTGCGGTCGCCAGCATTCACCAAAAGTTCATACATGCCGTCTTCATTAAGCTCGGGCCTAAATCGCAACTGCGCATTATTTGCATCATTTGTGCCGGCAATGAACTCAATAAAGGGATTGTTTTTAAAATAAATTGCATTAGCCGTATTCTGCGACGGACGCTTTAAATACAATTTAAATGAAGCGGTGTCATCCAAGGCCAAATAAGGATTTTCATCCCTTAACTTAATTAAAATCTCAGGTCGTGGCGAAACAATGTCGCCGTTGAGAATGTGGACCCCATCAAAGGTAACATCGAGCAAAGGATTGATGCTATCTCCTATGACAAAAAACCCAAGCGAACCAATGTTATTAAATCTAAACTGCTCGGGCTGGTCGCGGTTGGGATTGGCTTCGAACCATATCGAATTGCGACCCGAATACGGTAAAGTGGCTACACTCACTGTATCGAGCAAAACCGCGCCGGGCGCCAAGGATTTTTGCCTCGGATAAGACACAGGAAAAATGGTGCGATCGGCATCCATAATCCAATATGACACTAACAGGCTATCCATAGGATAGGCGCTGATATTCTGAAATGCGACGGCAAGTTTTAGACTATCGCCCTGCTGCAGGGTATCGTTATAAAAATAAGTTCCCAACACCGGATTCAACGCACACTCTGGTTCCGGATCAAAAGTAAGTTGCCAGCGGTCGAGCTGCACCGGAGTACGCAACGAATCGTCGCGCATAAATGCGTTTAGCTTCATGTATTCATATACATTATTGCCAATGCTTTCGGTTAAATCTACCGCCCCGTTTGCCCCGCTGGCTGCATCATATACCATATCTTCTGTGCCATCGGCTTTAACTCCGGTAACCTGAATGCGGATGCTGTCTTTAGGGTTATCAAATCCGTTGGCATGCCAGCTTAAGGTATCCCAATCCGAACCCGGACCAATTAAGGTTGAGCTAAAGTCGCCGCTTACCCAGGAATTAAACATCTGCGCATTGAGTACCAGATTGCCGTTGGCCGAATCGGCTATGAGCTCTATAGCCGTTTCGGGATGTCCTTTCTTTACGAAGAAGATGTACGGATACTCGTTGGGCAAGGTGCTGGTTTGAGTGGCACCTAAGGCTTGAAATGCCGCATGTACTGAAGGATCCCAAGTTTGAAACTTTCCATAAATCCAGGTATACGCCAAAATGTAATTGCCATTGGGCACCGCATTTAGCATATCGCTCATGGCGGACATCTCGGTAGCGCTATTTTCATTTCTGAAAACAAAATTGGCCATTCGGCTGCCGTTTTTACATTGGCAGGTATTGTTAAACTGACCAAATTGATTGCCTACATCCCAGCAGTTTTCGGGCGATAGCCAGGGCAACAATTCAACCGAATCAATTACTGCAATGTACATAGCACCGTCGAGGCTGCAACCGGCATCGGCCCAAACCTCAGCATCTATCTTGTAGGACGTATTCCACAACTCTTCGATGTTATTCGGAAATTGAGGATAGCCAAAAGCATAACAAGTGAGCGCCTTGGCATTGATTACGAAATCAAAATATCGCGTACTGCGCAGGTAATCAATTTGGTTGTATTTATTCTTTTTAAACTGAAAGAAATGATCCTGAGCCCAGCCCCGCTTACCATTAATGTGCTGAAAAGAGCTTTCTTTCCATTTATAACTGCCGCCGGCAAGCGAATCGGGCGATACCCGCCAGAAATAAACCATACTGTCTTGTAAGGCAAATGGTGGCGTCCATTTTACAACACCGCCCGGATGATTTACTATTGCTCTACGTTTTGCGGGACTATTAAATAAATCGGTAGTGTCAATTTCAAAAATATAATCCCGAGATACCGCAAAAGGGTCGCCCGTTGATGCTTTTAATTCCACCGTATTATCAGGTACCAGGGCAAAATCGTAGGGCCAAACGGGCACAATTTCGGCCGATCGTATAATAAGAGTTGCGTTTAAGTTATTGTTCAATTCCGAAAGCTCATCGTGCTGGTTAAGCGGATCAATTCGAATAGCAAACGTATTGATGCCCACCCCTCCTTTCACTACATCCGTTGTTGCAATTTTAAAACTCAGCAACTGTTCATGATACAACTGATTTACAACTTTATTAAAAACGGTGCTGAGGCCTGTGTTCGGATAATTACGGGTAATTTCAACAAACACCGGCTGGTTTATTGCCTTGCCAAGGTTGCTCAACCGCAAATTAATGGTAAACGAATCGAGGTCGGAGGTGATATTTTCGGGTTCAAAAAATACATCGGGCTGCGTAATGCGGTAATCGGGTTTTGGCCAAGAATTTAAAACCACTGCCGGATCTCCATGCAAAGTAGTTTCGAGAATAACGGCTTTACGGTAGGGATCGTTGTCGAACACCGCGCGCGATGCACGTTTCATATTCATACCCATAGACTCGCCATAATAGCGCTGCCCAAAAAACCGATATAATGAGTCGGTGTAAACATGCAATTGATTGGGCACCCCTAATCCCACCGATGCAATAAAACCTATGGTACCCCGATCGGGCACTAAAATAAACTCTTCGCTTTTACTAAAGCCCGAACCCGGTGGTTGATGAATATCGCCAGCATAGCACGAATTACCAATCAAAAATGGATAGCGTCCTTGGTTGTTGTACGCCTGTGGTTCATCAATGCTCACATCGAAGCCGTTGCCTGTGGCGTGCCCGAAAAAGGTCATTAACGAAACTCCGTTGTTAATGTAGTCGGTAATTATGGCACTTTGGCTTTGTTCAATTGGTGCCGAAGTGGTTTTTTGATAGGTGTACACCGTTCCTCCAAAAAGGGTGTCTTCAATAATATTTTCGTACGAACCCAGATAATTTAGATACGTTGCCTGTTCGCCGGCGCTGGTTCCGCCGCCAAAGTGCAGAATTTGTTTCATCCAGGGAGCCGCGGGTGCTTGCTCATATTCCTGCAGCTTGCTAAGATAGGCTAGTACCTCGGCTCCGGTATTGGCTGCAATTCGGCCCGTTGCCAGAGCGGGTTCAAAAGGAAGTGCCCCATTTAATCCTGCAGTAAATAATGCATCAGAGGATGGATATCCGTACGTTGGAACGAGGCACTGCGCGCGGGTTTCGGCATCGTTGCGCAGGTGATGTGCCGAGATTGACTTACCCAACAAAAACAGGTACTCTGGCTTTTGTGTCCAATAAGTTAATAGTGTATGCGCAAACTTGCGCACAGCAAGGGGATGTTGAGCAATTCCATAAGCAAATTGATCGGTAAGCTCATCGATGTAAAATACCTCTGTGCTGTGCTTTGCATTTCGATAGGTTTTATACAAATTTGCTTCAGGAGCAAGGCTTCGAGCAGTAATCAATAGAAATTCAACCCCGTTTTGCTGGTGCAAGGCATTGAACTTGCCCGGCTGTCCGGAAACATAATTAATGGTTGAAATACGCGAAGCATCAAGCGTAACAATTTGATTCTCGGCTAAAATCAAACATTCACGAAGTGCATCGTCATTTGAATTAGGAAGAATTACATTGTACTGCCCGCCCGATAATGCAGCGGTAATGCGTCGTCCCGAACTTAAGTCATACAATCGTACCGCAGATCCTGATGCCGCTATATTGGTAGCGGGAATGAGGAATCGTGTGTCTTGCGTGTTATTAGGTATCCACAATTTAAAACTTGCCAAACCTTCAAGATTAAAATTATGCGGATAACGCCAGCGATAGTTTGAAAATACCGAGTTAGAAGTTACCGCGTCGCCAGTATTGCTGGTGAGCTGCAGGTAACTAAATTTAAACGGGGTGCCCGATGCGGTTAAACCCGATGCCGGAATATTGAATAGAAACGCTCTGCTGCCGTGGCCCTCAAAAAGCGTATCTAAGAGTGGCTGATTTCCAAGCTGCATTTGGTAGCGGTGGTCTTCGAACCAAGCGGCATTGGAAACCGACTTGTACACCATTTTCAACGTGGCAGGCGGTCCTGAGCTCACAAAATTAGGATTGGGAAGTGTGGTAATTTGATTTTGGATGGGCGCGGCAAAAACGCTGCCCGACCAACCTTCGCCATCGGTATAATCTGGATCGGTGGAGTTATTAAAATCTGTTTTTCCGAAATAATAGCTGCCTGTGTTTTGACTGATGATTTCGCGAATGCCATACGGAGCAGCCGCTACGGACGTAAAGTCGATATCGGCCGAAGTATTGAAACGTAAATTGGTAAGTGAGGCATTCCAGGTTAGAAAATAAACCGCCGTGTCGGTAAACAGTGAATAATAGGGGTTGCTCTGATCGGTAGAGGGATTGTCGTATAGAGCAGAGTCGAGCCAACCGTCGTTTTTACGTCCGTAAAATTCAACATACGCCACCGAATCCCAATCGCCGGTTTGTTCGCCTTCAATATGAATAAACTGCTCCACACCACGTCCAAAAACCTGAAGGTTTCGGGGATCGGTTTGTGCCAATTCAGGAATGGCTTCTATCAAACCAGAACGAGAAATACGGTACACTCCATCGGCCCATATTTTTATTTTAAAATACTTTTGATCGTACTGAATCCACTCGTTTCCAAATTCCTGCGCGAATGCCATGCAACTGATCAGCACTAATCCGGTAATTAAGGCAATCCGTTTCATTATAGTCTTTACGTCGATACTATGTAACAATTTAATTCTATTATGGTTTCGCAGGCTCTGCCGTTTTGGGATTCAAAGCAAATTTGAGCGAGAACACATGCGAATAGAGTGCGGTGCTGCGGTCGCCAATATCGCTGAACGCATAATCCACATGAACCGGCCCCAGCTTAACGCCCAATCCGATATTGGGTTGATAGCTCACATCGCGACCGGTTAGATCAACGTTCGGAACGCTTTGAAAATTACCAATGCCTCCTCTTAGAAAGATAAGTTGTTTAAAATTTGCTTCAAGGCCAGCCACAGGATTCATAGACCAGCCCGAGTTGCGCACGAGGGTATTGCGCATACCGTCGAAGGTGGCTTGCATATCGGCAGATGCCGTTATTCCAAAACGTTTGCCTAGTGTGAAGTCGCGCGCAATGCCTAATGAAAGCGAGGGCACAGTAATTTCGTTGGAATTTACAGGAATCACATTGCCGGTAGCGTTGAATGCTTGTTTTTGAGCCTCGCTTAGCGAAAACGACCATGCGTTAAACGTGGTACTAACATCGCGGGCCATCGCGGCAAATATCCATTTCCCTTTCTGATAGCGCAAACCGGCATCGATACCAAAGCCCCAGGCTCGGGCAAAATCGCCAATACGACGGTGTATTACTTTTACATTTCCACCCACACTCAAGCCTTCGGTTTTGAGCTTACGCGAAACAGAGAGTAAAAAAGCAAAATCGGCCGCCGAAAATGAGGTAACCCGGTCGTAATTAATGTTCCCGCTGGCATCTATCAGCTCAGAAGTATCAGGTATATCATCAATTCCGAATCGTATTACCGATACTGCAGCGGCCGTGCGATCGTCGATAAGACGCGCCAAAGCACCATAATCGTATTTGGCTATGCCGGCAAAGTATTCAGAGTGCATAAGTGCCACCTGTGTTTTATCGGCCATAAGTGCAAGACCGGCAGGATTCCAATACCCCGAATGCACATCCTGCGAAAGAGCCGTTTGTGCTCCCGACATTCCCAAAGCGCGCGCACCTACTCCAATACTTAAAAATTCGTTGCTATACTTTACAATACCCTGCGACGACGCATTACCTGAGCAAAAAACCAACAATATCAGGCAACAGACCGTGGATAAATGGACTGCATGACTTTTTCTCGCTTGTAAAACCTGCATGTTTACTTCTTTAAATTTCATATCGGGTACAAATTAATTCTAACTTTACTGCCGCTCAACCCATTCATAGAGCAATTAATTAACATATGATATTCTATTCAGTTCAAATTTATATCTACTAAGGTTACCTTAATACTGAATTATGAAACGACTTATTAAGAAATCGCATTTTGACAACGTACAGGCGATTCGATTTTTACTGTTTTTTCTGATATTTCTCTCGCAATCCATCATTACATTTCGGCAAGATCTCCAAATTTCTGTTTTGTACAGAGATTTCAAGCAATTTACATCAAATTTTGAACAGGTGGCCTATAGTATGATTTTTATACTAACAGGTTTTTTAAATACCTGGAGCATTTTCGAAGAGCGCTTTATTTACAAAAGGATCAACATGTTGCGATATGGCATGAGGCGCGCCATTTCATATGTTCCACTGTTTACCATAGCTCTAATTTTAGGAGCTTTTATTTTACCCATGGTGCATTACCCCAAAATAGCACCTTATGTATTCCCTGACGGTTATTTTATACCGTTCTTCGTCATGCTGAACAACTATTTTCATGTTCCCACCAATAATCCTTATTTGATGGTTACTGAGAATTTATGGTCGATTGCCGTGTGCCTGCAATTTGTCATTGTTTGGCCGGCGTTAATGAACTTCTTTCGCAGAAGAGAAACATACCTCTTTGGTTTTATGATTTTTATTTTTCTGATTTTCAACTTTTTATTCCCAGAACTTCCTTCTAAAAAATTCTACCTTTTTTATTATCTGCCTGAATTTGCTGTGGGATCCTATTTGGGATACATCAGTTTTTTTAAATATCCCAGTTATGAAAAAATTAAAAGCCATACCCGTCGTACTATAAGCTTTACGTATCTGTTTTTTTTCCTGTACTATTTGTTTCGGGCACGCATCCATCATAATTTTGAGGTTGTGCCGCAACAAATAATCCTGTCGCTTGAAAAAATTGCAGTAGCTGTGGTTTTAGGATATTTCTTGTTCGAACAGAATTTTAATTCGAAGTCGCTCCTTAAGGCGGCAAAAATTAAGTTTCTCCATTTCCCGGGCAAGCTGGCATACAGCATGTTCATTTATTTTCCGGTGGCGCTTCTTATTTCGTTCATACTCTCCGATTTTTTCTTTGACCAGGAAAGTAATTACATCATTTTACTGTTCAGGCCCTTTGCCACCCTCATGATAACGCTGGTTTTATCATCGCTGAGTTTCGAATTTATTGAGAAAAAATTCGTTCGTTTGCGAAAAAACTATCAACCTACCCGCGAATACAATCCAAGCGGAATTCAAGATGTTGCTCCGAAAAGTTCCTGATATACTTACACTGGCCAATCTGCTCTGCGGATGTTTGGGCATTTGGCTTTGCCTGTCGGGTGAGATTACTGCCGGCGCACGAATGATTATTTTTTCGGCGGTATTTGATTTTCTGGATGGTATGAGTGCCCGGCTAATTGGGGTAAATAATCCGCACGGAAAAGATCTCGATTCGCTTGCTGATGTGGTGAGCTTTGGCGTACTGCCTGGTTTTATTGCTATGCAGCTCATTCAGGCCGATGCCGACCCATTAGAAGGCCTCATCTGGCTTTGGGGCCCCGAAAGCCATTCGGGCTTGCATTACCTTTCATTTGCCGCTTTTTTGATTCCACTATTGTCTGCCTACAGGCTGGCACTTTTTAACCACGACACCCGACAAACCGATTCGTTTATAGGTTTGGCTACCCCAGCTAACGCTCTTTTTTGGTGCGGATTGGCCGAAGGCATTTGTAATAAAACATGGTATTTACTGGCAAATCCTCTAATAATTATGCTGCTGGCCATTATTTTCAGCATCATGCTGCTGGTGCCATTACCGATGTTTTCGTTTAAGCTAAAAAACACTTCGTGGCGCAACAATAAAGTAACCTACATTTTTTTAGTGTGCTGCGCGGCGTTGTTAGGATACCTCGGCCTGGCAGGGCTTAGTGCCTGCATTAGCCTTTATCTGGTATTTTCGGTTTTGGCCTTGATTAATTCTCCTGATAAGGCGTTACCTCAAAAGTAAAAGACTCCATTATCGGATTGGCCAATAATTCTTTACAGGCTTTTTCTACCATTGATCGGGCCGATGTTTCTGAATCGGCATCAAGTTCAAGGGTTATATGTTTCCCGATGCGCACATTGGCTACCGAGTTGAGTCCTAAGCGGGGCATACTGCTGCTTACGGCTTTACCCTGCGGATCAAGTAAGGCTTTGTGAGGCATCACATCAATTTCGGCGATGTATTTCATAATTTAATTATCGATTTGATTCGGTTTCGGCTTTGGGGCGAAGTTCGAAATTTTTGCCCAAATAAACATTACGCACGGTTTCGTCTGCAGCTAATTCTTCGGCAGTTCCGGCTTTCAGTATTTTTCCTTCAAAAAGCAAATACGCTCTGTCGGTAATGCTTAAGGTTTCATGTACATTATGATCGGTGATAAGTATTCCTATATTTTTCTTCTTAAGGCCGTAAACAATGGCTTGAATGTCTTCAACGGCAATAGGATCCACCCCAGCAAAAGGTTCGTCGAGCAATATAAATTTGGGGTCGGATGCTAATGCGCGGGCAATTTCGGTACGACGGCGTTCGCCGCCCGACAATAAATCGCCCCGACTCTTTCGAATTTTCTGCAAACTAAACTCATCCAGTAATTCTTCGAGCCGTGCTTTCTGCTCTGCCTTCGACAGATTGGTCATTTCTAAAGCCGCTTTAATATTATCTTCCACACTAAGTTTTCTGAACACCGATGCTTCCTGCGCCAGATACCCGACTCCCATTTGCGCTCTTTTGTACATCGGCGTGGTGGTTATATCGCGTTCATCGAGAAAAATTCGGCCTTCATTAGGACGTATCAAGCCTACTGTCATGTAAAACGTAGTAGTTTTGCCAGCACCGTTAGGTCCCAATAAACCCACAATTTCGCCTTGGCTCACTTCAACCGAAACGTCATTAACAACAATGCGTTTCTTGTATTTCTTAACTAAATTCTGAGAATATAATTTCATGTTTAAAAGCGCAATACAAATGAAACCCGCATACCGAATTTCTTTACGTTAGGACGGTCTAAATGAGTCAACCGCCAAAGGCCGTCAACCCGCACAAATTTGAAAATATTTTCAACGGCAACACCAGCTTCCATGTAAGGTCTAAAAATACGAGGATCGGATCCACCGGGATAATCGAGAAGCAAGCGATTGGAAGTTTTCATATCGCCGATTACCGATTTCATGGTGCATACTTCTCTCCATTTCAATTTGCGAATTAAGGGTATTTTATTGAGAAAAAAGCCTTCGAAATGATGGTCCAGAAAAAGATACATGTAACGATCACTGGCAAACTCGAAGATATCCATCATGTTAAAGGCCAGTTGATCGAGTGCATACGTTTGCGAGCCTTGATGCACCTCAAGAAAAGGATATGGCGCATTTCCCCAGATTTGACCCAGATCAACACGGTAATCGGTAAATCCCAGGGGTTGAATACGAATGCGGTCGCTAACCCTTAAACGCACTTTGTAGTAAGTATATTCCGATCCTAAAACATTGGGAACTCCGGCCGTAAGATCGAGCTGCACGACGGGATACTTGCTTCCTGCACTAACACGTTCAAATTCGCCCGAAATAAACTTTTCTTTCCAGGCAAAGCGGGTATGAAACGAAATTTCGGTAGTGCTAATGTTGGGAACCGCAACGAGATCGCCAGATTCAAAACGGGTAAAATTAAAGTTGCCAAGCGGAGTTATCCTTCGGTTAAGCAAGGTAAGGCGATGCATAAAACCCGGAAAATGCTCGTATTCGTAGCTTGTTCTAATATCTTCGGTTTGAGTTACATACTGCAACTCGGTACGCCTGAAAAGCGAGGTGAGAATGTTATCGAGCTGTAAAGAGTTGGCACTTAATGAAAGCTGTTCTAAATCTGAGTGGTAGTTAAACGACCATAAATTGCGATGCTTTTTATCCTCTTTGACAAACCATTTAAAGCCAGCCTTTACTTTAAACCGTTCGTCTTTTAAGCCGTAAGCGAGCCAACCTCTCAACTCGAGCCGGGTACTGAAGCTGTTATCGGTAATGCCTCCAAATTTAATTCGCTGACCTTCAATTGAATTCCAAGAAAAAAAGGTATAGTACTGCCCCACCTGAAACTGATCCCAACGCAAATAGCCGGTAGCCAGCATTTGAATTAGATAGCGCGCATTTACCAACATAGGAACCTCGGTAAGCGAATCAACCATGGTGTAAATTTTCCGCTCCTTAATGCTTAATGAATCCATCCGCAGCGAGTCCCAAGCTGCTTCGCTGCGATCCTCAGCACCTTTGGTTATTGTTATATCGTTGCCCGCTTTAAACAAGCTGTCGGCAATGGGCTCGTTCAGCACAAAACGGTCGTAAACGGTAGTTTTGCGTCCAAAAAAACCGAGGCCGTCGCTCTTTTCAAACGGTGCAAAATCGCCCAATGATTTTTCGCGTTTCAACATCCAGGTTTTGCCACCAACATGTTCATATTCCTGAAAAACATCGAATGATTTTATGTAATTGATATTGGCCTGATCGTTAAACTTAATATTAACCTGCTTAACGGCCCAGGTTTGATCATCGATATACAAATCGCCTGTAAAGGTTAGGTCTTGCTTTCTTTTGGGTAGAAACAACAATTTGTAGCAGCGATTTTCGCCCAAATACACACTATCTACCAAATAATATTTGTAATAACGTAAGAAGTTATCGGTAACCGGACTCACAAAGCTCCGATTAAAAATCAGCAGAAAATTATCGTAGATATTGATGGTTTGGTACATATCACCCAAGAATTGGGATATGGATGCATTTTTAAGACCTGAGATGCGTGTTGCCAGTATCATCTCCTGCTTGCGTTGTGGATTTCTTGAGTATAATACCTCTGAGGTATTTTCGGTGATGGCTACCGGCAAATACTTTTTGCCATCCTCACTGGTATCGGCATAATTAAAAGCAAATTGTATAGGCTTAAGATACTTACGGCGCTCCAGTTCGCTGCCGTAATTGTTCATATCAAACTCAATTTTGTTATATACCCGGTACCGGTAACTTTCAACGCTTGACGGATCGTTTTTGGTTTTATTGGCGACCACGTTACGCATAATTTGATGGGCAGGATTTTCGCCCGGCCTGATCTCTACCACATTGAGCATGGTTTCGGCCGCCTCGAGGCGAATATCAAAATCGTTGGTTTTATTAGGTAAAACCTTAATTCGTTGAGGCTTATACCCTAAATATGAAACCAAAAGCGTATCTACAGGCTTGTGAATGCTCAAATCGAATGCTCCGTTTATATCGCTGTGAGTTCCTACGGTGGTACCTTTAAACATAAAATTTACAAAGGCCAGCGCTTCCTGAGTTTGGCGGTCGTAAATTTTACCCCGAACCCTTGTAACCTGCGCAGCACATGAAAGTGTGAGCAGTATGGCCACCAAAAGTGTTAAAACGTAGTTACACCACCTAAACATGAGTAGGGCGAATATAATAAGGGTGCAGCTTAACTTTGCGGCCTTGAAAATAAAAAATCCCCAATGTTATGTGAACAATGGGGATTAGGAAGTAAAAATCCTTTAGGGATTAATATTTCTCAGGATTACGAACCATTTCGCGGATCCAGTAAAATGTAAAAAACGAGATTAAACCTATGAACAACAAGTTTGTTGCATTGCCCACTAAAGGCATTAAGGTAAAAGAAGATTGAAAAAAGTCGCCTATGGCATGAAAAACCGATGTCATGATTGAATAAATTTGTTGCGAAAATAAATCATTTTGTATAAACCGCACAATCGCAAATAAGTGTTTATAAGTTTTTTTCGAACAGCCCATTTCATCAACCTGCTCATGCTTCCCATGGTGCTGTTAGTGATGTGGGTTTTTATTTTCCCGAAGGCCGATTTGGGGAATACCGAAAATGCATTCCCTCTTTTTCTTTATGCCCTCAAGTCGATTCAAGAATACCGATGGCTTACCATTGGCCTATCACTATTAATTGTGGTTACTCAGGCGCTGTATCTCACCACGGTAATTAACCGCCAGAGTGTACTGCGCGATTCGAGTAACCTGCCTGCATTAATGTATGTAGTATTGATGAGCTGCTTTCCGGAACAGCTTTCGTTTAATCCTTTACTTTTTGCTAATTTCCTGATCATCCTGTTCATTGATAAGATTTTTCAATTATACCAAGCTAAAACCGCTGTATTTCAAACCTTCGATGCCGGCCTTTATATTGGCATTGCAGCATTGTTTTACTGGCCATGTTTGTTCCTGTTTCCTCTAATTTGGGCAGCATTGGTATTGCTTCGGCCCTTTCAACTTAAAGAATGGCTTACCGCGTTTTTAGGTTTGTGCTTCCCTTTTTTGCTTTCGGGAGTTATTCTTTTTTCGCTCGATATGTTTAGCCTGAACACCATTAATGCATTTGTTGAACCTTTATACAAGGTGCATTTTTCGGCGGCATTTAACGAAACCTATATCTTACTCTTTGCTTTTCTCGTCATCCTCATTTTAGCCTCGGTATATACCTTCTTCAAGGAAATTGGGACCTTCTCAAAAATCAAAACGCGAAAATTCCTCAATCTTTTTGTGTTTTTCTTTCTCTTTGCTGCATTGAGCTATCTTGTTTCGGTAAAAAAAACAATGGTAAGCCTTTCCTTCCTTGCGGTACCCCTAGCGGTGCTCTTTTCCAATTATTTTGTTTCCATAAAAAGACAGCTTATCGCCGAAATTCTTTTTATTTTGCTCATTTCGGCAGTAATTTACAATCAGGTACTTTATTTCTTACAATACAACCCCATCTAAAATAAAATGGATAAAAAAATCAGAATAGGCGTAGTGGTTTTTCCGGGCTCCAATTGCGACCAGGATATGGTGGATGC
>JBILCR010000160.1:0-5327 GCA_044353055.1 Flavobacteriales bacterium | reverse complement strand
TTTATCCATATCATCCGAAGAAATTGGAAGCAAAGGCACATTTAGGTTTTTCTTTAAGTCGCGGTCTTTAAGTTGCGATTGATATTCGGATAAATACATCGAATATTTTTGGGTATTCCAACCGGTAAGGCTGGCTATATTTTGTACTTCTCTATGACGTTTTTTAATAAGCTGATAAATGTATTCCTGACCTTCGCGGCAGCTCAAATCGCCCACTGCAGGATGCGTGATGATGTATCGACCCTGAAAATTTTCGCGGTTGGGTGTTTCCTGAAAGAGCAAATCCTGTGGGAAGTACTTTCGTCCATAACGCACATGAAGACGTGTAAAATAAACTTGTTCGCCCATATTTTGATTGCACCATGTAACGCCGGCGCTATTTAAGTCGGCGGTTAATGGTGGTGGGCCTACGCAGGGATCGCACTTCATCCCTCCCCATGAGGGCGTAACATTCCATGCATATTCCAGAAAAATGGCATCTTTTTGACGCGACCAAATACGATCAAACAAGGCTTTGTAAAAGGGACCAAAATTGCCTGCCACATCAAGCGGAACATTACGGTCGGTTGGAATTTTGGCGGTTCGATAATTCGTGCATTCAACGCGGCCACTTTTTGAGAATGCATAAACAATCATGTCCTGATCACCATTTGCATTGGCCATTCCCAATCGGATAGGCAACATAAATTTGGGCGAATCAAATTCAATCTGGAGTGGGCGCAATTCATTAAATCCGAGTTTTTCTTGTTCGTTTAAATTTACTTTTACTACAAAAAACTTCATGTTGCTCTTGATATAGGGTTCCAACACTTCGCTTGCATTTTCAGGTATTTTATATCCATTTTCGTTAAGCCAGCGTTGTAAGCCTCCCGATTCTTTTGCCGAAAGCAGGAGAATATCATACTCACCAACACTATATTGTGCCTCTATTTTAACCTGATTTTTTTTGGCACTTTTAACCTTAGATTCCAGATCCCCTTCAGCCGCAGCACTTCGTATATTCATGCTGGGTATTGCATCCTCATACAAATATTGGTAGCATGGATTTTCGTCGTAATACTCCACCAGCCTTGGACCTGAATATTCGTCGAGTGTTCTAAAAAGTGAGGCATCGGCAATGCGAATCTGATGCCGTTGCAGTACAACAGGTACCGGAACCACCATGGCAAAATCGCGTACATTGCCCTGAAAATCGCTGCTCATAGTGATGATGGATTTTTGTCCATCCCTTACTAAAATTACTTGAGATGTCTTATTAAAGAGCTTTACATCGGCCTTTGCAACGTAAAATCCGCAAAATGCATTCACATGCTGGCTTGGAAATAAAACCATTAAGAGTAGGGCAGAAGCAACAATGCCTGATTTTTTTACCTGGCCTGCCAACCAGTCGAATTTGGGAGCTTTAAACATAGTATCAAAAATTAGAGTGAATGGTGAAAGGATAAATAATGCCCAGATCGGTGCCGTGTATACTTGTACAAACGATTGTAGATAAAAGGTAAGTAACGCTACAGATGCAGCCCATATTAATCTAGCGCTTGAGTGATTAGGTGTTGCCTTTGGATCGGTAATCATAAAAAAGGTAAAAAGGACAAGCGATCCGTTGCAGTATTTGTGAAGTAAAACATCCCATTCCCATTTTTGATAAATGATGATGCGCGCAATATCTAATACTAAATAGGCACCCAAAAACATAAAGCCCGTATCGCTGCGTTGAGCTCTTAGTAGTACTAAAACACCAGCAGAGCCAATCATCAGTAGCATTAAGGCCGAACTTCCCCACTGGCCTGGTGCGGTCCATGTGGCATTAAAGAGAAGCAAACTTGCGATGATGCCAAAATTTGCGGGATTAAAAAAATGCTTCGATTTATACTTGAAAATAAACTTAGAGCTTATGGCCATTATTCCAGCCAGTGCAGCATAAATTTCATTATTTGTTTTTAATAAAAGCGTCAGGCCCAATGTGGTAATAAGTGCGCTTTTTAAGGAATGAAGCGGGAGCTTAAGAAAATAAATACCGAGGCATTGTGTGAGTAAGCAACTTATCAGAAAAATCGGGAACCGACTCATCTCATCATTCCAATGCAGCTGCCAAATGCCAAATAGAAGAAAGGAGCTGAGAAATATGATTTGCCAGTTACGAGCATCGGAATTAATTTTATTGAGAACACGATTCATAGGAAGCAAGATTTTAACGCCCTTATGCTTTCCTAATTTGCAGGTTCAATGATGGGGTAATTTATTTTATAAACATCAAATTATCAATGCAATAAAATTGTATAAAATTGATTTAATTCATAGGCGTCGTTAAAAAATGGTTTTAAATTGCGCGCTTACGATGAGAAGGATTTTCTTTACCTGTTTCCTCAGTTTAGCCATAGGTTTAATAGCAGGTGCTCAGGCTGATTTACGTTGGAGCGAATATGTAAAGTCTGCTGATGAAGGCGGCGAAATTCTGGGCTTTGCCGGAGGCAAATATTATTCGGTTATGGTGGAAGATCGAATACCTTATTTGGTTTCTTATACCGACGATGACTTAACGCCCGGCGTTTTTCACGAATTGCCCTTAGGTCCCAAAGTAAAAGCGGGTTCAAAATCGAAAGCCTTTACTTGGGAAGAGGTGCGTAAGCGGCGCGAATCCGAAAAATCACGCATCTATTTATTTGAGAAAGCATTTCTTTTTGAAGATCGGGTAGTACTTATTTACTACCGCTATGTAAAGCCTGAGAAAATGTTCTATGCGCAGGTTTTTTCCTTAAACGGAAGTCCGATATCAACCATGACCGAATTGGATAAGATTGAGGAACGGCGCACTGCAAAGCTCCATTATTTTGGACTTGCGCAAGACTCCTCAAAAATCTATTTGTTTCACCAGCCTCGTTTACGGGGCGACGAGCGCGATCGCTGTTACATTAAAGCGTGGAATCAGGATTTGGAGAAGGTACAAAGTAGCGAATTAAATTTCCCCTATAAAAACCGCGATTTTGTTGTTTATGACTATTTTCTCTCTTCCAATGGAACCTTAGTTTCTTTAGTACGAATTGATACACCCAATAAAGACCGTAGCGAAAATGATCCTCCATATTCCTATAAATTAATAACGGTTGATTCGGCTGCTTCTGAATTCAAGACGTATGATATGCAGCTCAATGACGTGTATATCCGCGATATTAATTTGCGATTTGACGAGCAGAATAATGCCTTCTGTGTGGGTACCTATAGTGATGACCGCCGCAATCAATCAATTAAGGGTACATTTTTCTATAAGTTCGATTATGCCTCGGGTTCGGTTAATTCGCTCAATAGAGAAGATTTTTCAAAAGAATTAATTTACCAACTCAACAACAGCGAATCAAAACGTAGGCGTAATCAGGAGCTGCGCGCCAATATCGAGTTAAAGGCAGTACATGCCAAACGCGACGGTGGACATTATGTATTGTTTGAAGAAGAATATCTCGAGGTTTACACATCACGCGGCCCCAACGGAACATTTACCACAACGTATTATTACCACAACAACGATATTCTAATTATGAATGTATCGCCGCAAGGCGAAATTTTATGGCAAGCGGTAATTCCGAAACAGCAGGTATCTACCAACGACTATGGGTATTACAATGGCTTTTTTTCGATGGTGTATAATGATAGCCTTTATATTTTTACCAACGATAACATTCGCAATATTGAAGAAGGAAGTTTCGAATATGTTATTGGCACGCAGTTTTCGAGATCTACATTTCCGGTATTGGTTTTAGTGGATCCCGAAGGAAATTTTAAGAAAGAAGCACTCGAAGTGCTCGATCGCAAACGCGACCATAAAGTAAGCTACCGTAAAGCTTGTAAAATTTCAGATAATCAGGCGGTAATATATTCATTTAAAAACAGACGCGGTATTTTTCAAGGACGCATTCAATTTAAAGTGGGGCGTATTGTTTTGGATGCAAAATAATAGCCTCTTAACCAAACGGTTTAGTTCAATTAATTTGAATAAAAAACACCCTTGCATTTCAAATGTGAATTTTATTAATTTAACACCATAAAAGTATTGATGCTATGATTCGTAGAATTCTACCCGCCCTTGCTATTGTGTTGATGATTTGGATTTATCCTTCTTGTAAAAAAGAGGAATGTGCTAATTGTTTTATTGAACAAACCGATACCACCACGGCAACGGTTGATACCTTAGATATGGGTGAAATTTGCGGTGAGGAACTTGAAAATACCGACGGAAGTACATTTACGGGATCTACAGGACCCGGCCGTCGGTTTTGTGATCGTTAGTTATCGGTTTTGTAAATACTTTTTATATTTATCGAAATCACTTACGATAAAATAATCAACTCCAGAGTTTTTTAAGATAGTCCAAGCATTATCCGTTTCAGGACAATCTTCGGCAAGTACTATTAAACTTTGTTTTTTTGCTGTTTTAATGGCTGTTTGAAGTCCATGATATTGCATATTCGGCATAAATTCTTTGCCGTTCCACTTGTAATGTTCATCGAAATCAATATACGCACCCACTACTTTCGAATTTGTGGGAAGGTTATTTAATAGAGGGCGCACAGGAAAGAAGTATCGTGTTGCTGAAGCATATGATGCCTCGTTATAAGGAATATCCCCATGAACCCAAACAACAATGGGCTTAATGTCGGTTTTTAAAGGTGAAAATTGAGTTAAAATTGACGCATAAGGTGCAAGGGTCTTGTTGAGGGCTTCGAATGTTTTAGAACTGTCGCCCTTTACATTAATCAAAATTAGAAAGGGTTTACTTTCTGTATTTGAAGGAGCAGTAACTCTTTCAAATTGTTGTTGAAGGGATTTTAAATATACCTTTTCCCAATCGATACTGGAGTTCCAACTTCCGTTTTTATCGAGTTTAATTTCAATGGAAACCCCTGATGCACCTGCAATGAGCGCTTCTCCTAAAGGCTGCTTTCGTTTATGGTCTTTAGCAGAAATAAATGAACTGTTTTGACCATAAATAGAGGGTGTAATGATCAAAGTAAATATTAGTAATAGGGACTTAACCATGGTTGAATAATGTACTACTTACTACGTAAACTTAGCGGAAAGGGTTATGAATTTATTGGAAGTAACGACTGTGGAAAATAAATTCTTTTAATAGAACTTCCTTATCTCCGTCAACCCGATACCATTTTACGAGGTAGTCTGCATCGGGTTGTTTATTGGCTGCAGAAAGAGTAACTTCTTCAATGCCGCCTTTGAGTTTAAAATCCTTTATATCAAGGCTTACTTCCTGTTGGCTTGCATCAAAAAGCCGTACTCGGAACACCCCTTTTTTGGTTACATGGAAACGAAAAAAAAGG
>JBILCR010000159.1:0-5343 GCA_044353055.1 Flavobacteriales bacterium | reverse complement strand
AGGAGGCACATTAAATACTTTAATGTTAAGAGCCAAACAACGCTCAATAATTCGGTGTTTAAATTCGGATTGTATCGCAGGCTGCGCCAATATTACCAGTTTGATGCTCTGTGCTTCGAGTTTTCGTAACAAAGCATCTTCGGGAAAAATCTTAACATTCTGAATTTTTTTTCCTTGGCGTGCGGTATCGTTATCAATAAATGCTACAACACGATAACGAGCACCGGCATCACGCTCTATGGCTCTTTGGGCCGTTATTGCAGTATCGCCCGACCCTACAATAATAACCGGCGATTTTTCCTTGCCCCAACGCAAGCGTTCTTCGAGTATGTATTGAACCCCTAGACGGAACGAAATCAAGAAGAACGAAGAAACTAAAGCATCAATGAGAATTATAGAAAAGGGGACTGCATGAAAGCCCCCCAATATAAGACTTACGGGATTAAGGCAAATTAAAACGGCGTTTGCCGCCAGAATCGCTAATAATACGCGCTGAACATCGCTGGTGCTGGTAAAACGTAAAATGCCTCGGTAGGGCTGAAAGATCACGAAAGAAAAGAGCTTTAACGCCAGCACTAAAGGAAAAACGTAACTAAAATCGGCAATCTCCTTATCGGGTATCGAAAAGTTAAAACGCAACAGATAAGCGGCAAACAAAGAGCAAACGCATAAGCTGATATCCACCAGGAATATGAGCCACACAGGAGTTATCGATTCATTTCGATTCATGGGCGCTCAAAATTAAAAAGAAAAACGGGCTCTGCGTATTTTGCTGCAAAATATCGGATACATCAACAGCATAATGCTATTTTTAACATTATAATCGCAGCTCAATAATTTCAATATAATTTGTGATGCGTATTTTCGTTTTGAGTAAAATATCAAACCCTAATGGCAAAAATCAAGACTTTGTTATCCATTTTTATTTTCCTATGGCTCAATTTATTCAGCGGTGCGCCTATCGATTGGTCATGCATTGATTCGGATATAAAAGCCTGTTATATTATTAACAGCTCTAAGCAGTCAACAGAGTTGATTAGGCTTTACGGAAACGATGTTTTTGAGCATCTTAAATACAGCGAAAAATCAAATAAAACATATGTGGAGCGCTATGTGAGTAAATATACACTCGATGGTGCGCGCATCACTTTTGAAAAACCATCAAAACAGGTTTTTAGCAGTAAATTTATTTTTAAAACATATTATTTCAAGGAAAAAAAATTGTATTCATCCTCGTTTAATATGTATTTAAGACCTAAACACGAGGCGTATCCACGCACAAAGAATAAAAATTATTTCAAGCCATTTTTCATGTGCTTAGAAACTAATGAAATAGTTTATAATTCAGAAGCAGCAGAAAAAATAGATTTAAAATGCCTCGTAAATTATTTAACAAGTGAAAAAAAAACAGAAAAGGAAAAGGCAAATTCCCTCATTGAATTTATTGCTAATGCTATTGAATACGATATGATAGGATATCGAGAAAGCAAATATGCTCATGACCAGGATGATATCTCAGGAATTCTATGCGGTACAAATAGAGTAGCCGTTTGCGCGGGCTACGCTAACATTTTTGCTCTGCTTTGTGAATATGCTGGCTTAAAAGGCGGCAGAATAACTGGATATTCCAAACAACATGTTTCTGATCTTATGCAATTGGGGGGCAATCATGCGTGGAATTGGGTTGAAATAGAAGGCAAAAAGCAATTGGTTGATGTAACCTGGGCTGATGGTGATCAGAAGCTTAAGCTTGATAGAGAGTGGATATTTACAGACCCACAAATAATGCTCGGAACGCACTTTCCTGATTCAAGTAAATACCAGTTTTTAGATAAATCAGTTACACGCGAAGATTACTTAAATGCTCCAATTGTAATTCCTGAAGCAGAGGGTATATCGTTTTTAAAAACGAATGTTTCTGCATTTAATTACGTAAAAGAATCGTTCACGCTTGCAATTCCTGGCAAACACGAAGTTAAATGCTATCTTTTACCTGATCATTTAATTTACACCATGTATTCTGATGAAAAAAGCGGCGACCGAAGTTATAATCCCCTCTCGATAGGTGATTTAAGTTATAAAAATGACAGTACCTATATTAATTTTGATTTAAAAGAAAATTTAAATCCCATTGAAATACGAATTAAAGATCATTCTTCGATCCAATTTATTTTGATAAAAAACGGCATAGATGGCCTCATGACGCATTATATTCAAAAGTGTACTAACCAACACGCCATACCCTTTATTAAAGGAATTGCTGCTGCTATTAAACTCAAAGACGCAGTTACACTAAAGAAATTTATTGGTAACAAGCATGAGCAGTTCTTTGATTCAAAAGGCAAATTAAAATTGAATCAGGATTTAGTTAATGCATTCATTTCTTGGGAGGGAGAAACATCAGAGTTGAGTATAACCTATTTAAAAAAATCTGCTTTTTCTAATGGCGAAAATGTCAGCTCAACAGAAGAAAAAGTATACTCCGTTGAAATAGGGAGCAAGGTGCGTTTTATCATTGATTTTGACGGAAATCAATATACATTTAAATCCTATGAGCTTATTGTCCCAAGAAAAAAATCATTCTATTAAAGGAGGCGCCATCAGCTCATTTATCGCAGAAAACACAATATCATAGCACCTTAATCGAGCACCTCGTATTGGGATATTAAAAAATCGAATTAAGCTAATAAATGTCATTTTTCGCTCAAAACACAGGTTATACCTTGCCGAAAAATGACCTTTATGAATCTCGACTATACCGTACCATTTAACCTTTGTGGGCGAAATATCGCCGCATATGTAGGAGGAAAAAACTCCGCATTAGGAGAACTCATCAATGCTTCGGCCCAGCTACACGACCGAATACCTGAAGGATTTGCAATAACTACCGAAGCGTATAAAAGATTTATCGAAGAAAATCATTTGGAACCGGCTCTTTCCGAGTGGCTTAAACAGATAAAACGAGCCAATTATTCAAACCTGAACGAAGTTTCCAATCAAATAAAACGCCTTTTTCTTCAGGCAAAATTCCCTGAAGATGCTGCACGAAAAATTTGCGCAGCCTATAACGAGCTGGCGCGAGATACGCAAAGTATACCCTTTGTGGCCGTGCGCTCGTCGGCAGTTACCGAAGACTCGCCCGATGCCAGTTTTGCAGGAATGCACGATTCGTTTTTATACATTAAAGGCGAAAAGCAATTGCTCGAAGCCGTTAGAAAATGTTATGCATCGGTATATAATGCCCGGGCTATTAAATACCGCGAAGAGCAAGGCTTTGTGCATGAAAAAACAATGCTTTCTGTTGGCATTCAACTTATGGTAAAAGCCGAAGAGGCCTGCTCGGGAACGGCTTTTTCCATCGATCCCGATTCGGGCTTTCGCGATGTTGTAGTTATTCACGCTTCGTGGGGATTGGGCGAAAGTATCGTGCAGGGTAAGGTAATTCCGGACGAATATCATGTGTTTAAACCCAAAATAGATCGAACGGCCTACCCTATTCTATCAAAACGCATGGGAACCAAAGTCCATCGTATGGTCCTCGATGCCAAAACCCAAAAACTGGTGACCCAGAAAACCCCGAACGACCTGTGCAAATCATTTTGCTTGTCATCGGAAGAGATTATTGAATTAAGCCGCGTCGTAACAACCATAGAGGGAAAGATGGGGTTTCCGGTGGATGTAGAATGGGCTAAAGACGGTAAAAACGGGGCTTTAAAAATAGTGCAAGCCCGACCCGAAACCGTTCATTCGAGACGAAATCCATTTATGATACGTCAATACCGCCTGCTAGAACACTCCGAAGTGCTGGCCACAGGATTTGCCGTAGGACAAGGCATTATTGCAGGACAAGCACGGATACTCACCCATCCCGACGAAGCTGCTCGCCTCAAAAAAGGCGAAATTCTAGTAACCGAATCTACCAGTCCCGACTGGGATCCAATACTTAAAAAAGCCGGCGCAATTATTAGCACAAAAGGGGGGCGTACCAGCCATGCGGCTATCGTAGCGCGCGAATTAGGCACCCTCGCTGTTGTTGGAACTCAAGGCGCACTAAGCACTATTCGAAACGGCGAATGGATTACGCTCGACTGCTCGACGGGCAAAACGGCTTCAATATACCGGGGCCGCCTCAAATGGAGCGAAACCGAACTCGACTTTAGCCATACAGCGCTTCCCGATATAGAACCCATGCTTATTTTGGCCGATCCGGAACAAGCCTATCCGCTTTCGTTTTATCCCAATAAAGGTGTGGGCCTCTTAAGACTTGAATTTGCCATAACCCACTCGGTTAAAATCCATCCCATGGCCATTGCGCATTTTGAGTTGATAAACAACCCATCAGACCGCATTATAATAGAGCGACTCACGCAGGAATACCGCAATAAAAGAGAATACTTCATTGATAAATTATCTCAGGCGGTGGGTACTATTGCCGCTGCGTTTTATCCCAAAGATGTGTTGGTGAGGCTAAGCGATTTTAAAACTAACGAATACCAAAATTTAATTGGAGGCAATGTCTTCGAAAAGGAGGAAGAAAATCCAATGCTGGGCTTTAGAGGTGCATTGCGCTATGGCAGCGAACGTTATGCCGATGGATTTAAATTAGAATGTGCCGCATTGCAGTTTGTACGCGAAAATATGGGATTAAACAATGTTAAAATTATGGTGCCCTTTTGCCGTACTCCGCAAGAAGCCCAATCTGTGCTCGCCCAATTGGAAAAAAACGGCCTACGGCGCGGGCACAATGGCTTAGAAATTTATATGATGGCCGAAGTGCCTTCAAACATTCTCGAAGCAGAAGCATTTGCAGAACTGTTCGATGGTTTCTCTATTGGAAGTAACGACCTTACGCAACTCACACTCGGAATTGATCGCGACTCCGAACTCACCGCATCATTATTTAATGAAAACAGTCCCTCGGTAAAAAAACTCATTTCCGAACTTATACATACTGCACACCGTTTTGGAGTTAAAGTTGGACTTTGCGGTCAGGCACCCAGCGACAATATCGAATTTACGCGCTTTTTAGCGCATGAAGGCATTGATAGCATTGCCTTTACACCTGATGCATTGGTAAAAGGAATAAGCATTCTCAACGCCATTAAAAGAGAGGAACATTTAATCAGTGCCTTATGAAATTAAAAGATAAAAATGTGATAATAAGTGGTGCCGGATCGGGAATGGGGAAAGCCATGGCTCGGCTTTTTTCGCAAGAAGGAGCATGGGTAGTGGCCGCCGATACCGATATGGCACGACTCAATGCACTTACGGCCGAGCTTAAAGCCGAAAAGCATACCATTTGGCCATTTCAGTGCGATGTGTCTGACGAAAAACAGGTGGCCG
>JBILCR010000158.1:0-5352 GCA_044353055.1 Flavobacteriales bacterium | reverse complement strand
ACAGTTATACCTTTCGTTTTAGCACTTAACTGGTTGTCGAACGATTTAGCCCAAAGTACAACTCCTGCAGGGTCGAATTTAACAAGAAACATAGCGTAGTTCGTCCCCGCTGAAGTTGACGTATTAAATCGCGCCGGATTGTAAAGTACCGTATTCCCAAAATCAACAGAATCGACTTCAAAGTAGCCGGTAATATACGTATTGCCTGCATTATCAACATTTACTGCAAAACATTCTGCCCCATCTATTGTGCGAGCCCAAACCAAACCGCCAGCAGGATCTCGCTTAACTAAAATGGCAGCACTGTTTTCTACCGAGTTAAATGTTTGTCCTGCAAAGGTTACCGTTGGACCGAAAAAAGTTCCACAAACGTATGCATTGCCATCCTGGTCTACATCAACATCCGAAAAATTATCGCTTTGGGTAGAGTTCAGAAAACGCAGCCAAGTCCAATCAGGAGCCTGAGAATTACCAAGTAGTGCACTAAAGAGAAATAGAAAAAAAGATACGTGTTTTTTCATAGGGTTGTTGATGTTTTTGATTTTGTTAGCGTGCAAATTTCACGTTCACGGCAATTCGTTTCAATGACTAATTCTAGTGAGCCATCTCAAATTTTGATTTATAAAGGCTGACAATTATTTACATACATTTGCAGCAACTTAGCATTTTGAAGAAGCCCCCTTAACGAAAAGTATATTCACAAACGCTGTGGATATTTTCTATGCGGTGTCCGAAAAAACACTCCTTAAGCTTCTTACTTTTATTCTTTAAGATTTCAATGCTCGAACAATTTTTACTCACCCTGCTCCTGGTGGTTCTTAATGGCTTCTTTGTAGCCGCTGAGTTTGCCATAGTTAAGGTGCGGCACTCGCAGATTGATTTGCGCGCCAATCAAGGAAATGCCCTTGCAAAAATTGCCCAACATATTGTTGCCCATCTCGATGGTTATCTGAGTGCCTGCCAGTTAGGAATTACACTGGCCTCGCTGGCTTTAGGCTGGATTGGAGAGGATGTGGTGAACACGCTGGTTTTGCAAGTCATGGAAAATTTAGGATACAGCCTAAACGCTTCGGCATCGCATGCCATCTCCATCCCCATTGCATTCTCCTTTATTACCATCCTTCACATTGTATTGGGCGAACAGGTGCCCAAAACGGCCGCCATTCGCAAGCCCCTTCCCACTACACTATTTATAGCCATTCCATTACGGATATTTTATATCCTCTTTCTACCCTTTATATGGATGCTCAACGGGCTCTCTATCTTTACGCTAAAAATTTTCGGCTTGGCGCATGCCGACCACAGCGAAATACACACCGAGGAAGAGTTGCGTATGATTCTTACCGAATCTGAAGAAGGGGGTGCTATAAAGCCCTCCGAACACGAACTTATACAAAACGTATTTGAATTCGATGATCGCGTAGTACGTCAAATATATGTGCCGCGTACCCGAGTAGTTGCTTTAGATATTGACGACAGTGCCGAAAAAAACATCGATAAAATCCTCGAAGAAGGGTATTCAAGGGTGCCTGTTTATAAAGACACCATTGACAATATCCTCGGCATTATCCACACCAAGGATTTGATTCGCTTAATACGTAAAGGTCAAAAAATAAATCTTGAAACACTTGTTAGACCCGCATATTTTGTGCCTGTAAGCAAGCAAGTGAATGATTTGTTGCGCGAACTGCAGCGCCAACATATACAGATGGCTATCGTTACTAATGAATTTGGCGGAACCGAAGGAATTGTAACTATGGAAGATATTATTGAAGAACTTGTAGGAGAAATTCAGGACGAACACGACGAGGAGAAACCCGCCGTTGAAAAGAAATCGGAGCATGAATACTTGGTGAATGCCACATCCAACATCTCCGACATTAATGATTTACTTCCCATAGCACTCGAAGAAGGACAAGATTACGAGACCGTTTCGGGTTTGGTAAACAAAATTTTTGGTGGCATTCCCGCTGTAAACGAAACCATTGATTTCGGCGGTTACCGATTTACCATCATCAAGCGCTTTAAACACAGTGTTGAACAGGTTAAACTAACGGTAATCGATAACGAGGCAGTGCACAACGACTAACGTTATGAATACGGACCATGCATCTACTGACGCGGAAATAACTCTGAAGGTAGATGGCATGACCTGCGCTAACTGCGCCATGGCTATTCGTCGTAAGCTGGAGAAAAAAGGGCTTACACATGTTTCGGTGGATTTTGCCGCAGGTGAAGTTCATTTCACGGAGAGTAAAGGATACCGTAATTCTGAAATCCAAAAAGACATCGAACAAATGGGCTACACCGTGGTGCAGCCACAAAGCAACCCAACTTCATTCTGGCAGGGCAAAACCGAACGGCTGTTTCTGTTTTGCAGCGTTTTTACACTGCCGCTTTTAATGCATATGGTTTGGCCGAATTCATTCCTTGCCAATCCTTATCTGCAACTTATTTTATGCCTACCTGTTTTGGCCAGCGGCGGATTTTACTTTTTACGCAGTGCGTTCCAATCTGTAAAAAACGGCATTCCCAATATGGATGTGCTCATTAGCCTGGGCGCTTTTTCAGCATTTCTATACAGCTGCATTGGTTTGTTTGTATTGCCCAATGTTCACGAACATAAATATCTGTTTTTCGAAACCTCGGCAAGCATCATCACCCTCGTTTTACTGGGAAATGTAATTGAAAAACGATCGGTAAAAAAGACAGGATCAGCCCTTGAGAGCCTTGCTGCACTGCTGCCTTCAAAAGCATTGCGCATATCAACAACAGGCCAAGCCGATGAAATTCCTTCGGCGTTGGTAAATCCGGGTGATAGCCTGTTGGTGCGCGAAGGCGAAAAAATTCCGGCTGATGGCCGCGTGATAGAAGGCAACGCATGGTGCGACGAAAGCATGATTACAGGAGAAAGTATGCCTGTAGCCCTTTCTCCCGATATACCTGTAAAAGGAGGCGCCATCATAAGTAGCGGTTTAATAACCATGAAAGCCGAAAGTACCGGCAAACAAGCCTATGTTTATCGCATTGTGGAATGGGTAAAAAAAGCACAAAGCGATAAGCCCCCCGTTCAGAAATTGGCCGACCGCGTGAGTACAGTCTTTGTTCCCATTGTATTGGGCCTGGCAGGCATCACGTTTATTTTGAATTACCTTTTAGGCATAAGCGCCGAAGAAAGTATGATGCGTAGCATTGCCGTTTTAGTTATTTCGTGCCCTTGTGCCATGGGCCTTGCCACACCTACTGCGGTAGCCGTTGGCATTGGGAATGCTGCTAAAAATGGGATACTCTTCCGCAGTGCTACTGCCGCTCAATTGCTCGCCGAAGCAAAAATTTTGGTCTTTGATAAAACGGGCACCCTTACTCAGGGCGCATTTGAAGTAAGCGAGTTCACACGTACTGTACATCCTTTGGCACCGCATGCCGAGTCCATTATTTATACGATGGAGCAGGCCTCAACACACCCCATCGCGCAGTCGTTATGCCGAACCTTCAAAACTGCGGGGCTGTTTAAGCTTAACAACTGCCGCGAAATTAAAGGTGTAGGCATGGAGGCATTTACCGAAAACGGAGAACGCATCAGCCTCAGTGCTGCACAAGCCGATGAGGCTCCATTTGCCGATCTGGTATTGAAGGCCGATGGAGTTGTAGTCGCCACGCTGTGCATAAGCGATCGCGTTAAGGATGGTGTTGAAGAAACGCTCTTGAACTTCAAAAAAATGGGCTACCGTTTGGTATTGCTCAGCGGCGATAGCGCATCGAAATGCGAAATTCTGGCCAAACAGCTAGGTATTACCGAGGTGTATGACAGTTGCGCACCCGATAAAAAACTGGAAGTAATTACAGCTCTTAAAAAAGAAGGCAGCGTACTGATGTATG
The DNA here is from genome assembly GCA_044353055.1 of Flavobacteriales bacterium. Taxonomy (GTDB): domain Bacteria; phylum Bacteroidota; class Bacteroidia; order M30B66; family M30B66; genus CAMCXT01. Next base: position 1,473 of record JBILCR010000158.1, on the reverse strand, counting down.
GTGATGGCATCAACGACGGACCAGCCTTGAACGCGGCTGATGTATCGGTGAGTCACGCCGGGGCCAGTGATCTGGCATCACATTCGGCATCAGTGCTGCTAAACTCTCAAAGCGATTTTAATGCTTTATACAGAGCTATCGATCTCGGAAAAAAAACGATGCGTACCATTCGTCAAAATCTGTTTTGGGCCTTTTTCTACAACATAATTGCCATACCACTTGCTGCATGGGGAATGCTAAACCCCTCCATTGCCGCATTGGCCATGGCCGGATCGGATGTAATGGTTGTTGGAAATGCCTTACGACTTGGATATGTAATTCGATCTCAAAAGCAAAAAAAAGCTAAAGACAGAGGCGTATGAAGGACACCAAAGCAAAACGTCATATTTTATATCTGGCCTCCTGGTATCCACAGGAATTGAACCCCGTGCTTGGAATTTTTATTAGAAGGCATGCATTAGCAGCGGCAAAAAACAATACGATTACCATACTGCACGCGGTTTCTGATCACAATATGGAACCGGGTACATTCAGAATTAAGCGAAACAACGAAGGCCACTTGCATGAATTCATTCTGTATTACGGCCGCAAAAACGACCGTAAAAAGGGGATTTTTGCCTGGATAAAACACTATCTCAGACTAAAAAAACTCTACGCACTTTTGGCAGACAAGGCTATTAAGGAGTACGGCAAAGTCGATGCAGTGCATTTGCACGTGGTATGGCCACTGGGGCTTATTGCCCGCCACCTGGCCCGACGTTTAAATGTACCTCTCATTATTTCGGAACACTGGACGGGCTATTATCCTCAAGACGGCCGATATAAAGGACTAGCAATGAAATGGATGGCGAGTAAAACGTTTGCATCGGCCAACGCTTTACTCGTTCTTAATACGGCGCAAAAAAACATTCTAAACAGCCACGGCCTCAAAGGAAATACTACACTGGTTCCCAATGCTGTGAGCCATGAAGTATTTTATTACACAGAAGCCCCTCGGGCCGAAACGCGCATTTTGGTAGTGGCTGCATTCGACGACCGCCAAAAAAATATTTCGGGGATCATTGAGGCATTTGCATCTCTTCGAAAAACGAATCTCAATGCCGTATTAAGTATCATTGGCGGCGGGAATGATGAGATGTTGCTTAAGAAACGATGCCGCGAATTGGGACTTAAAGAGCCTGCTGTTACTTTCGAAGGGATAAAAAATGAGCATGAAATTGCAGCAGCCATGCAGCAAGCATCAGTTTTAGTACTTAACAGTTACTTCGAAAACCAACCCGTTGTAATACTTGAGGCCCTCATGTGCGGCTTGCCTGTTATTGCGCCCAATGTGGGTGGAATTTCAGAAATCATTAACAATACAAACGGTATCGTATTCAACGTACAACAACCCGATGCCTTGCTCAACGCACTTCACGAATGGCAGAAAAATAATTCGCAGTTTAATCCAACGTTGATAAGCACTGAAGCCTC
>JBILCR010000157.1:0-5353 GCA_044353055.1 Flavobacteriales bacterium | reverse complement strand
GCGGAGTTTTGAGAACGGTGCATTTGAAGAAGTGTATCAGTACAATGGAATTTGTGGCGAGACCGATAAAGATCAGTACTACAATCACACAGATTCAATTTCTCAAGGCGGAAGGTTTGGGTATCGCATAAACGAGAACAATGGAGATTATTCGGATACGATTTTTATACAAGTATTTATTGATGGAAGGGATGTAGTGGCGTATCCCAATCCGGCGCATGAAAGGATATATCTTAGGTTTGCGAAAGTTCAGAATGCACCATTTGATTATCTTATTTGCGGGATAGATGGCTCTATTATACAGAGGGGGTATGGAATAATGCCCGATGCAGCAATAGATCTAGCGACGTTGGACTCAGGGGTATTTCGCTTACTATGCTATAATTCATTTGGTTATATATTTAATCAAAGTTTTTTACACATACGGGATTAAGTCCCTGGTCTTGATTGTAAGAAACGCAGTGTTTTGATTTTTTTTTTGGGTGGTCTTTAAACAATTATCGGTATTATTTTGTATATATTTGCACTATTGAATCTGACGATATGCAATAAAAAATAACAGATTATACTTTTAAGACAATTCGAATTGGTGTAAGTTATTTTTGTGTTTCTTAAAGCACTTTTTTGTTTTAATTGTATTCGACTCGGATTCGTTAAACCAATGATTATGAAGCAGTACTACAAAAAAAACATCTGCAATAACATAAAAAGGACCATAGTAGCAGTATTTGTGCTTTTGGTGATTCAAACTAACGCCCAAACTACGTTCACTACCACATCTGCTAATCCGTGGTCAACACAGGTTTGGTCGCCAGTCGGCACTCCAGGGCCTGCAGATAATGTGATTATTGCCCACAATATCTCAGGCGATGTTTCAATTTCGGTGAGTAATCTTACTGTAAATGCGAGCCGTACTCTGACATTGGCAACAGCCAATGCTGTTTCTGTTAGCGGTAATTTAAGTGTTTCAGGAACTATCACAGCAACAGCACTATCGGGTGCTTTTGCTGTTGGAGGAAACCTAAGTTCATCCGGAGTTATAAGTTTGGGCACCGGGAATTTCTCTGTAACAGGAACCACAACCCTCACGGGCGGCAGTTTAACAGATAATGCGCTTGGCGGAATCGACAGCTACATGGGCTTGCTTACCATTAATGCGGGTGCAACGTTTCAAACTTCCAACGCCTCACACAACCTCGAGTTTTCAAACGGCATACTAAACAATGGAACGTTAAATTTAGGTGCAACTTCCGTATCGCTTTTCAAAACCAACGCACAATCCATTTCTGGCAGCGGTGCTACTATGCAATTAGGTTTGCTTAACGTGGGTAGCGACGTTACACTTACAAATTTAGTTGCTACGGCCAGTGGGTTAATCGTGGCAGGTAATCTAAACGGTCAAAATGCGGGTTCGATTTTGATAAATGGGCCGAGTGCTTTGCTCCAATATCGTGGAGCTGCAGCTCCATTTTCTACGGCGGGTTCACTCGATGCGGCAACAAATATAAATACTGTAAATTACTCAGGAACAGCCCAAGGTATATTAGGGACCACCTATAGAACGCTAATCGTGGGTTCAGGAACCAAAACGGTTAATGGAACAGCGTTAACGATTAATGATCAACTAACCGTTAATTCTGTCCTAACCCTTACCAGTGGAGATTTTACATTGAATGGGGCAATGTCGTTAAATAGCACTTTGACGGATAACAATGCCTCCGGAATCAACGTTTTTAATACACCTGTAACAATCAATTCAGGTGCTATATTGACCTCTTCTGCCGTTGCTTCAAGCTTTCATTTTGCCAATGGAATTAACGTAAACGGCACCGGTCAGTTAAACCTTCCTGTTGCTACAACGAGTCGTTTTGTTTCTAATAATCAATCCATTGCAGGGAATTCGGCAAGCATTAGTTTGGGGGCAATAATTATTGACGCGGGAATCGTCCTTTCCAATAACGTTGCAACAGCGAATGGGTTCATCATTTTAGGTAATCTGGATGGGACTGATGCTGGATCAAAAATAATTAACGGCACAAACGCATATCTTCAGTATCGCGGAGCAGCAGTGCCCTTTTCATCAGCAGGTTCATTTGATGCGGTTACGAATCCAAACACAGTGAGTTATTCGGGTGCAGCGCAAGGCCTATTGGGAACAGCATACCGTACGCTTCTTATTTCGGGGTCGGCCATCAAAACAGCAAATAGTACCTCTTTAACAGTTGAAGATCAACTCACAATAAATACAGGAGTTAACTTAACGCTAACCGGCGGCCACTTTACGCTCAATGGATTAATTTCATTAAATGGAACCTTAACCGATAATAATGCCGGAGGAACGAATGTTTTCAATACCGCGGTTACTGTTAATTCGGGAGCCACCTTAAGTTCTACTGTGGCAACTACGCACAATTTTGAATTCCATAATGGACTTAACGTAATTGGTACATTAAACCTCGCCACAACATCGGTTTCGACGTTTAAATCCAATAACCAAAACATTACAGGAACTTCCGGCACCATTCAGTTGGGTGCTGTTATGATTGATGCCGATATTATTTTAAGTAATGATGTGAGTGCAGCAAATGGACTTGTAATTAAAGGCAATTTAGATGGAGCCAATACATCTTCTGAATTTATCAATGTGGCCAATCGTTTATTTAATTACCAAGGGATTCAGGAACCCATGTTTACCAGTGGCTCGTTTACTGCAGATGCCATTCCAAATACTGTTCGTTATAGCGGTTCAACGCAAACCATTGCCAATGCGGTTTATCATAATATTGAAATAACTGCTGCCGGAACTAAGAATATCAGTAGTATTACGGTGAATGGTAACTATATTCACACTGCAGGAACTATTGTTTCTACAGGAATATTATCGTTCGAAACAGCATTAGCAGCCACTATGCAAAATGTTGGCGCTCACACATTCCAGGAAGTGGTTATTAATAAGCCAGGAAGCAGTGTAACCCTCACTACTGGAGGCTTTACTGTAAATAATTTAACAGTTGCCGCTGGAAGTCTTGTATTTGGAACTTCTGTGGCGCGTAACATTACTGTTAACGGAACATTATCAGGCGCAGGGACCATCAATATGAGTACTGCTGCGCATGTTTTAACCTTATTGGGTGCCGATAATGCCATTGGAACTTTGACTACCGATGCAAGCACATCACGAGTTAACTACAACCGAAGCGGTGATCAAACAATTTTCAGTTCTCAAAATTACCGTGGTTTAACCGTTGGAGCTACCGGATTAAAGGTGCTAGCCGGTCCTGTGCGTGTTTTAGCCAATTTAAATATGGGCGGAGTTGCCGGATGTTTGATCAGCCTTGGGAATAACGACTTGAAAATAGCATCGGGCGCTAACATTACGGGTTCATTTGACGCAAACCGTTATATCTTAACCAATGGAACCGGTGCCTTTATCAAGGAAGCAACCACAACCAGCGAATTCACTACCAATATGCTGGTTACCGGTGTTTATCCTGTGGGTTCGGGTGGATTTTATACTCCATTTACCATAACCGCACTAACAGCTACAGCTACTGGAACTGCATCCATAAGCGTACGTGCGGTTCCAACGCGTCAACCCAACGTTCCCTACTTCAATAATGCCTTGGTAAAACATTGGGATATTGAAACAGCAAACTTAAGCGCAATCAATGCGAATCTCCGATTTAACTTTAATTCCGGTGAAGTGATCGGATTGGTTTCGAATTATGTTCCCAGGGTTTGGAATGGAACCTCTTTGGTAACTCCGGCAACACCCAGTGCTCCAGGTTCAAATCCATTCACCACAAGCGGAAATACGTTTATTGCCGGCGAATGGACCGCCATTGATCCAACCATCCGTTCTTCGCTGTATTCCTATCAATCGGGCGACTGGTTTGATCCCAATACATGGACTACAGATCCTTCAGGCAATACGTTGGTAAGCCCAATGGTGCCGGGTACCGGAGATCAGGTAGTGATCTTGAATGGCAGAACAGTAACCCTAACAGCATCGAACGACACCGTAGCTTCAGTGACCATTAATTCAGGAGGTATACTTGATCTTGCTGCTACAACAGGCCATAGCTTTGGACCAATTGCGGGTGAGGGACGGCTGCGCTTGAGAACTACAAGTCTGCCCGCGAGTAATTATACGGCATTTGTAGCTTCCACAGGTGGAACCATCGAGTATTATGATTTAATAAGCAGTCCTGCTACGTTGTCGACTATGGCTACGTACAATAATTTAGAAATTACCAATAGTCTGGGTACACCCATTAACCTGATACAAAATTCAAATATCACGCTCAATGGCAATTTGAATATAATCAATACCGGCGCATCAACGTGTTCGTTCACTTTGGGTGGTGATGCCACCAGCAGGAATTTAACCATCTTAAAAAGTGTAACTGTTTCGGCAGGCTCAAATTGGTTGGTAGGTACCGCCGGTGGGGTTCATACTATAAATGTTAATGGCTCCTTGACCAATAGCGGTACTGTGGATTTTACCAATGGTGCCGATTACGCAACACCCGCCAACGGTTGTGCCAATGTGTTTTTCACCGGTAATAATGAAAATACAGCGATAAATGCCAATACCGGAAGTGCTACAACATTCTACGGATTCACCACCACTAAGGCATTTGGTTATGAAATGGCAGTAAATGTGGCTCCCGGTGCTCCTATGAATTTTGTAAATGCAGGTCAGGCATTTAACATAGGCGGCAACGGTATTTTCCGACTTGGACCCAACATTAGCATCCCCCGTATAGGTGCAGGAGGGAATTACGATCTTGGAGCTACAGGTTTTCGTCCAACCCTATGGATTGATGGAGCCAATGTTACTGACGGCAACATTGGTGGTGGAGCTATTGTCCCATATGGAACATTGAAAATTACCGCTGGTACCTTAAACTGCATCAATGGGCAAGGTTCTGTTGTTTTGCGCGAATCGGGTGTATTTCAAATTGAAGGGGGAGTAGTTAATATGCGCATCTTCCGCACCTCGGTAACAGCAATTACACATCGTGGCGCATTTATAATGAGCGGAGGAACGTTGAATATTAGTGGGGATAACGGCCCTGAAGGCGATTATTACGCGATGTTCTCTATGCCTTATCCTGAAAATGTATTTCAGATGAGCGGCGGCACCATCAACATTACGCGCACGGTTTCAGGCGCCATCACACCGCGCGGAGGCATCATGATTGGCAGCAACGATCAAAGTTACATCGTAACCGGCGGAACCATTAATGCTTCAATCACCGGAACTCAAGATTTCGACATTACCTCAACAGCACCTTTTTACAATTTTAACGTCAGTAAAACAGGGGCTGGGGCAGGGAAAATGAGTTTG
>JBILCR010000156.1:0-5378 GCA_044353055.1 Flavobacteriales bacterium | reverse complement strand
CCATTGCGCTGGGTACCATGAGTGGCGGTTGGAAAATTGTAAAAACCATGGGGAATAAAATCACCAAGGTTACGCCTTTTGAAGGTGTAGCTGCCGAAACCGCCGGTGCCGTAACCCTGTTTTTTACCGAAGGACTTAAATTTCCTTGGAAAATGGGCGATGAGGTTATTAAAGGCATACCGGTAAGTACTACACATACCATTACAGGTTCCATTATTGGTGTAGGTATTACGAAGCGTATTTCTGCCGTAAAATGGGGCGTTACCGGTAAATTGCTCGTGGCATGGATTATCACCATTCCTATTTCAGCCTTTATGGGTGCTGCATTTTATTGGATTTGCAAACTTATCGGACTTTAACACCTGTAACGTTCGGTTTTTTCGTTTAATTTGTAAGCATTAAACGAGTTATGCCGATTAATAGGGAGGAAATACAGCAGATAGGCCGTTTGGAGCTGCTTGCACGGCAGGTTGTTGAAGGTTTTATTACGGGTTTGCATAAAAGTCCATTTCATGGCTTTTCGGTCGAATTTGCCGAATACAGACAATATAATCAGGGTGAATCAACCCGTTATATTGATTGGCGCTTGTTCGGTAAATCCGACAAACTCTTTGTAAAACGTTTCGAAGAAGAAACCAACCTCCGCTGTCAGGTGGTTATTGATTGTTCGTCTTCGATGTATTATCCGCTTGATGCGGCCAAGTCAGGACTTGACAACAAACTGCAATTTTCTGCAAAAGCGGCTGCGGCATTAATATATCTTTTTAACAAACAGCGCGATGCCACAGGCCTCAGTGTTTTCAGTGAGGAATTAAATTTACATACTCCCGCACGTTCTTCGGGGGTGCATATGTCGATGATGTATGCCGAGCTCGAAAAACTACTCGACCTGGAGTGGGATAAAAAAGCCCGTGGTACTAAGGCTGCTGATGTATTGCATACGCTCGCTGAGGCCGTCCACAAGCGCAGTTTAATTATCTTATTTTCGGATATGTTCGACGATATCGAAAATGCCGAAGCCATTTTTGGCGCCCTGCAGCACTTAAAACATAATAAACACGAAGTGTTGCTATTTCATGTTACCGACAAACAAAAGGAGCTTGAATTTGCCTTTGAAAACCGTCCCTATCGTTTTGTGGATCTGGAGAGTGGGGCAGAGGTAAAGCTGCAACCGCAGGAGATAAAAGAACATTATCTCAAGCAAATTAAAAGTTACACCGAAAATCTGAAGCTTAAATGCGCCCAATACCGTATCGATTTTATCGAAGCCGATATCAATCAGGGCTATGTGCAGGTGTTGCTGCCATATATTATGAAACGAGCCCGCATGGGCGTATAATCGCTCGATGTAGCATTACTGCGCTTTAAAGCGTGTATTTTTGTTTGGCATGCCGGTAAAAAATATTCTATACTACCTTTCAAACCAGCACAATCTGCTCATCCGCACGGTTATCTTTATAACCTTTATTGCTGTTATTGTTTCGGTATTGCCTAAAGAAGGACGTTTCAGGTTTACCTACGTTTTGGGGCATTCCTGGGAGCATGCCGATTTACGGGCGCCTTTTAATTTTGGTATTCGTAAAACCGAGGACGAACTCCAAAACGACCGCGACGAAATACGCAGCAACTCGAAACGCTATTTTAGAATTTACGAAGCTTTGGGTCGAGAGCGTATTGCTGCATTTTTAAGCGATGCCGATAGTGTTGCAAGTACGTTGACGCCTTCTGCTCAAGACACAAAATCAATGGGACTTTTATTCAATCCCTTTCAGAAAAATCGTATTGTTGCTTGCATCGATTCGATTTATAATGAAGGCTTTGTAAGCGAAAGTGAGTTTTCGTCAAATCCAAACGGTGTCTTATTAAAATGGACCCGAGATGGCATTAAGGAACAATCCCTTCAGTCGGCATTACGCAAGAAACAAGTGATGCAACGGCTTGCACGAGAACTTTACGGAAAACCCGAGTGGGCCAGTGCGCCATTAAACGATTATTTTGAGCAGCTATTGGTACCCAATATATCATTTGATGCCGATCGCACCGAGAGAGTCATCGAGAAAAAAATACTACAGATTGCCCCTGTGCGCGGATTAATTGCAACGGGGGAGTTAATAATCCGGGAGGGGGAGATGGTAAGCCCCGAAAAATTTAAGATTTTAAACTCGCTTCAGCACGAGTATGAAAGCAAATTAGGGGCTTTACGCATTTCGCATACGTGGTTAATTGTTGGTCAAACATTAAGCGTAACCCTTATTCTGGTAATGCTTTTTGTGTTTTTAATTCAGCTTCGGAAAGAACTATTTGAAGATTCCATCAGGTTGTCGCTTTTAGCAATGCTCATGGCGGGAACGGTTTTAATTTGTGCGCAAAATATCCGAGAAGGATGGGTGCATTATTATGCCATCCCGTATTGTATTTTGCCCATCGTTTTGCGGTCGTTTTTTGATACCCGACTTGCGCTTTTTGCCCATTTGCTCACGACCCTAATTTTGGGAATGATAGTTCCCAATGCCTTCGAATTTTGCGTCATTCAAATTTTGGGCGGCATGAGTGTCATCTTCTCTGTGGAGCATTTACGCCGCAGGTCGAGGCTTTTTGCCGTAATTGCCTTGCTTACGTTAGTGTATTTGAGCGCTTTTTCTGGGTTTTCGTTGATGATGGACGGCAATCCTAAGTCTATTAATTTAAAAGATGTTATCGCCTTGGCAACCGGTGCTGCACTGAGTTTATTTTCATACCCCATCATTTATGCCATCGAGCGTGTGTTTGGTTACACTTCGGATGTTTCTTTACTCGAGCTTTCAGATACCAACAGTCCGCTCTTGCGTGAATTATCATTAAAGGCGCCTGGTACCTTCTACCATTCGCTGCAGGTGGCTAATTTGGCAGAGGCTGCCATCGGAATAATTGGAGGTAACTCTTTGCTGGTGCGCACCGGAGCATTGTATCACGATATAGGTAAAATGGAAGCTGCGCGCTACTTTATCGAGAATCAAAGTACGGGTGTTAATCCGCACGAAGATCTTGATTTTGAAGAAAGTGCTCAGCTCATAATATCGCATGTTAGCGCAGGTCTTGCGATGGGAAGAAGGCATAAAGTGCCCGAAGCAGTGCTCGATTTTATTCGCACCCACCATGGCACTTCGAGGGTACAGTATTTTTATAGGTCGTTTTTAAACAATTATCCCGACGAGGAAGTCAATGAGGCGGCCTTTCGTTACAAAGGTCCGATACCCTTTAGTCGCGAAACGGCGGTGGTGATGATGGCCGATGCGGTTGAAGCTACATCGCGCAGCATGCGTGAGCTTAACAGCGATAAAATTAATAAGCTGGTTGAGGATTCCATTAATAGGCAGGTTGAAGATAATCAGTTTCTAAATGCCGATATTACCTTCAAAGACATTACGCGCATCAAAAGGCTGTTCAAGAAAATGTTAATGAACATGTACCATGTGCGTGCCGAGTATCCGGGCTAATTAAGTTTTATGCGAGAAGCATCGTTGATGGTTATTCCGCTCATTTCCAAATATCCCGCGCAAAATCCTTTGAACTGCGCCGAGTCGCCAACTTTTAAGCCTTTAAAACTTTCGGTGTAGCGCTTATCCTGCGAAATTATAACACCTTCTAGCATTTCATCTGGAACACTTAGAACAAAGCGGGGTACCTCATCATTTATTACTTCAGAAACGGTTCCACTAACTTGAATTACTTTTCCAAGGTATGTTTTATTGGCTGTGGCCGAATCGGTTTTAAATTGTTTAAATAATTCAGCCGCTGTTATACTGACGCCCTTTTCTTCAGAGGCATCGGCATGTTCTTTATTCCAAAGCAAGTAGGCGGTAACCGCGCCTAAAACCAACGCGATTAAAAGACTCATGAAGGCAATGCGAACGATGTTGTTTTTTTTCATGCTATTTTCTAGTACTCAAAGTTAACTATTTGAGCTCGTTTTTTATGGCGTTAATGATATTTTATGTTGCTCCCATTTCGAGGATGACACAAAATAGCAATCTCAAAACCAGGATGCTATGATAGGGTTAGGGTTTACAATTATTTAATCTTAAAAGTAATTGTATAACTTAGCATTAATATTAAGTAAAAATCTATCCCATAGATGCCCCAAAGAGAAATTGTTTTCACCTGCATCGGCAAGAATTCACCCATATTGTGGTTCGGGATTTATTCAAGGAGTCCGCGAGTTTATGAAACGGCTTCACGTTCCCTAATTTATTTAACGTTTTACCCATGATTCTCACCGGCATCATACTTTTAATACTTTCTTATTTATTCGGTTCTATTAGCTTTTCGGTTCGAATTGGTAAATGGATTTATGGAATTGATGTGCGCGAGCACGGCAGCGGAAATGCGGGTGCCACCAATACATTCAGGGTTTTAGGTAAAACGGCCGGAACCGTGGTTTTGGTTTTAGATGTATTGAAAGGTTTGCTAGCCGTGATGTTGCCTGTGTGGTGGTTGAATGAGATTCAGTCGCCGGTATTGTTCGAGAACTTTAGGGTGATGTGCGGTGCTGCTGCCGTTTTAGGACATGTATTCCCCGTTTTTGAACAATTTAAAGGAGGCAAGGGCGTGGCCACCTTGTTGGGCGTGGCAGTGGGTATGTTTCCTCAGGTTGCCTTGATTTGCATTGGCCTTTTTTTGATGATTTTACTGCTCACCCGATACGTTTCTTTGGGTTCTATTTTGGCATCACTTGCTTACGGACTCATCCTTTTACTGGTGGAGCGTGTTCATCATGATGCATCTATTATTTATGCGATTTGCATTCCGATTTTAGTAATAATTACACATAAAGCCAATATCCAGCGCTTGATAGCAGGATCGGAAAGTCGCACCGACATCTTGAAAAAATTCAGGCAACGTGAAGATTGATTTTATTATTTTTGTGTATAGTTAATTAGCACAGTATGAGCAGCACAAAATGGTTAGAAGACGATGATGCCGACACGCTTTTGCTTGAAGTAGAAGATCGTAAATTGGTGGTGTATAATGATGATGTGAATACTTTTGACGACGTTATTCAATGGTTGGTCGAAATCTGCGATCATGATGTGTTGCAGGCCGAACAGTGCTCCATTATCATTCATTATAAAGGAAAATGTATAGTAAAGTCGGGCTCGTATGACGATTTGGAGCCGCGGGCTTCAGCCTTATTGCACCGTGGCTTATCGGCCGAGATTCACTAAGTTTATTTTAGTGCTTTATAGTTAAGCTGCAACAATCCGTTGGGGTAATGTTTTGAGGCAATAAGCTTTAAATTTCCATACATTGATGGATGTTCCTGAAACAGGCGCGTGCCTCCACCTAACAGAACAGGAATTATGCTTAGTGTAATTTCATCCACTAGATGCGCAGCCAGT
>JBILCR010000155.1:0-5382 GCA_044353055.1 Flavobacteriales bacterium | reverse complement strand
AATATCAACACATTAAGCATTGATTCGGTACGTTCGCTTATTGGGTTGGTAAATCAGGATCCCATCATTTTTAACGATACGGTTATTGGTAACATAACTATGGGAGCCGAACCTTATGACAAGGCAAAGCTCGAAGCGGCGGCCCGACATGCGCATGCCGAAGCATTTATTCTACAGCTCGAAAATGGCTATCAAACTGTGTTGGGCGATAGAGGTTCGCGCCTTAGTGGCGGACAGCGTCAGCGTATTGCCATTGCCCGAGCACTTTACACTAATGCACCTGTGCTTATACTCGACGAGGCAACCTCGGCCCTGGATACCGAGAGCGAACAAAACGTGCAGGAGGCCATAAGTGAAATTATGAAAGAACGAACGGTTCTGGTAATTGCACATCGCCTGTCGACTGTAAGAAAAGCCGATGAAATTTTAGTACTTCACGAGGGTAAGGTAGCCGAACGAGGCACCCATGCCGAGCTCATGCAGCACCAGGGCTTTTACCGAAAGCTGCAGGAAATGCAAGAAATTTCTTAATATAAACACTTGATTACGAAACAAATAAACAGATCAAATAATTTTTTAAGAATCTAATTTGTTGGATATGCGAAATTGTTCTATTTTCGCACGCTCAAAATTCCTCGGTAGCTCAGCAGGTTAGAGCATCTGACTGTTAATCAGAGGGTCGCTGGTTCGAGCCCAGCCCGGGGAGCAAGATTAAAAAGGGTTGCAGCAATGCAGCCCTTTTTTGTTTTCGGAAATGTAACACATTTGTAACACTAGGCGGGTGCAGAAAGTGGAGTTCCTTCGAACAGGTTTTTGTCGGGAGAAGTGCCTGGGAGGCCCGGAAGGAAGTCCGGGGGATTAAGATGAAGGGTTCTGAATGGTGAATTCTAGAATTAATGAGTCCGATTTTTCGACTATGATGTTTCCCAATTAATCCTCGCACCACAGCCCTGTTTTCAAACCTTACGCCTTTTAGGTCTACCACATGGAACATTCACCTACAAGATTTGGGATGCCAAGGGCAGGTTCATAGAAACTGGCGCACTTCATTCAACTTCACTAGATGTTAATAGCCTTCATTCGGGCATCTATGTAATTCAGCTCATTGATGATGATGGTAGGTGCATTACCCGTCGATTTATAAAATCGTAATAGCCTACCATTATCCATATAGTAAGGAGTTTTACCCATCTTAAGACGAGCCATAATTCAAAGTACAGGCTTAAGGCAAAAACATTACCTTTGCCCGAAATTTTGAGTACTTTTTATGGCACAGTTCGAATTGGTCATGCCCAAAATGGGCGAAAGCGTCGCTGAAGCTACGATCATTAAATGGCTTAAGAAGCCGGGCGATTCCATTGAGCTCGACGAGCCCGTTTTGGAAATTGCTACTGACAAGGTGGACTCTGAAATACCTTCGCCCGTGGCAGGGGTCCTTGAAAAGATTCTTTTTGATGAAGGACAAACCATTCAGGTAAATGGCACTATTGCCATTATTAAAACCCAGGCTGCCGATACGGCTCCCGCTTCAACAGTAAACACTGCACCAGCAATTCCTACTCCTGCTTCTGCACCTTCTCAGTCTATTAATACTACAGCTGTCGATGTGCAGCGATCACAAGGCGATCGCTTTTATTCGCCACTTGTGCGCAATATCGCCAAACAGGAAGGTATCAGCATGGATGTCCTAGCCACATTGGCTGGGAGCGGAAAAGACGGAAGACTTACCAAGGAAGATTTACTAAAATTCATTGCTCAAAAAACAACTGCTACACCAGCTGCAGCAGGCGTTTCGGCTCCTTCACCTACAGCTTCGGTTCCATCGCCATCGCGCGCCGAAAGTACACCCGCATCAGTTTCTATTTCAGGCGGCGACGAAATCATCGAAATGGACCGCATGCGTAAACTTATTGCCGACCACATGGTGATGTCAAAAGCCGTTAGTCCACATGTTACTTCAATGGTTGAAGTGGATGTAACCAATATGGTTTTATGGCGCGAACGTGTAAAAAAAGAATTTGAAAAACGTGAGGGCGAAAAAATAACGTTCACCCCAATCATTCTCGAAGCAGTGGCGAGGGCCATTAAAGATTATCCTATGATTAATGTGTCGGTAAACGGCACCCAAATCATTAAGCGCAAAAACATCAACATTGGTATGGCTACTGCCCTGCCCTCAGGTAACCTTATTGTTCCCGTTATAAAAAATGCCGATTTATTAAGCCTTACAGGACTTACTAAATCTGTAAATGATTTGGCCAACCGCGCTCGCAACAATAAGCTTTCACCCGACGATATTGCTAATGGCACCTTTACAGTGACCAATGTAGGTTCTTTTGGAAACGTCATGGGAACCCCGATAATCAACCAACCTCAGGTAGCGATTATGGCTGCTGGAGTAATTAAGAAAAAACCGGCAGTTATCGAAACACCGCAGGGCGATGTTATCGCCATACGCCACATGATGTTTTGTTCGCTTTCTTACGATCATCGGGTTGTAGATGGGGCTCTGGGCGGAAGCTTTTTGCGCCGTGTAGCCGATTACTTAGAGGCTTTTGACCTTAACCGGAGTATTTAATGAAACTAAACATTACCAAACCTATCGCATTCTTCGATCTCGAAGCTACAGGCACCAATGTGGCAGCCGACCGCATTGTTGAAATTTGTGTACTCAAAGTTAATCCCGATGGGAGCGAGGAAATTAAAACCCGACGCATTAATCCAACCATACCCATTCCTGCTGAAGTTACAGCAATACATGGCATTTCGGATGCGGATATTAAGGATGAGCCTACCTTCAAGGCCATTGCAAAAGGCCTCTTAGAGTTTATTGGGAATGCTGATTTGGCTGGCTTCAACTCCAATAAATTTGATGTACCAATGCTCATCGAGGAATTTTACAGGGCAGGCATCGAATTCCCAATGGAAAACAGGGCCCTGGTGGATATACAAAATATATTTCACCAAATGGAACAGCGCACATTGGTTGCTGCAGTTAAATTTTATTGCAATCGCGAGCATGTTGGGGCTCATGGAGCCGAAGCGGATGTGAGGGCTACTTACGACGTTTTAATGGCCCAGCTTGAGCGCTATAAAGATGTTGAAATAACCGACAAAGAAGGCAAAACATACACCCCCGTGATAAATGATGTTAAAGCCTTATCGGCTTTTTCTACCAATAAGGATTGGGTTGATTTTGCAGGCCGTATGGTGTATGATAAAGAGGGCAAAGAGCTGTTTAATTTT
Source organism: Flavobacteriales bacterium (assembly GCA_044353055.1). Taxonomy (GTDB): domain Bacteria; phylum Bacteroidota; class Bacteroidia; order M30B66; family M30B66; genus CAMCXT01. Next base: position 2,136 of record JBILCR010000155.1, on the reverse strand, counting down.
GGAAAGCACAAAGGGAAACGCGTGGAAGATGTATTTAAAGCAGAACCCAGCTATTACGATTGGATTATGAATGGTGATTTTGCGCTTTCTACTAAAAGAACCATTGAAAAAATAAAATTACGGGCACTTCAAGCCAAGTTTGGTCAATGAAAGTAATATGCATTGGGCGCAATTATTCGGAACATGCCCGCGAATTGAACAATCCGGTACCCACCGAGCCGGTGTTTTTCTTAAAACCCGATACGGCTCTTCTAAAAGATAACGAGCCATTTTATTTACCGGATTTCTCAAATGATGTACATTACGAATTAGAGCTAATTCTGAGGGTTTCTAAGGCAGGGAAATGCATCGCACCCGAATTTGCCGATAAGTATATCGATCAGATAAGTGTTGGTATTGATTTCACCGCTCGCGACATTCAACAAAAGTGTAAAGAAAAAGGGCTGCCGTGGGAAAAAGCTAAGGCCTTTGATGGTTCGGCCCCTATCGGTAAGTGGGTACCTTTCGATCCTAATACGGTGTACACTTTTCACCTAGCTGTAAACGATGTTCAAAAACAAAAAGGCAGTAGTGATGAAATGATATTCTCATTTCGACAGATTATTTCCTACGTATCACAATTTGTTACCCTAAAAACCGGCGATATTATTTACACCGGCACTCCGGCAGGCGTTGGACCTGTTACCATTGGCGATCGCCTTACGGCCTTCCTTGAAGATCAGTGTCTTTTAAATTTTGAGATAAAGTAAGTACTGCCGGTTTTACCACATCGTACTGGAGCTTCATCCAAATTAATATCAACGGAAACACTTTTACCACATAGGGATAAATCCACTCAGACCTGATACTTCGTGGAAAAAGTTCAGTGGAACTCAACGAAGTTAATAATACAGCTAAAACCATTAGAACTTTATTAAGCTTATCATCGCTATTAACGGTGAACCAAACAGCTGCACCAGTCATTCCGATGATTACGGTTGCGGATTCGGTCATGTGGTTGAACAACACCACCCAAAGTAGCACCAGAGCAAGCAACAAATACAGGGTGTTATCCTTTTTACGCAAAATATACCCGCATCCCAAACACATCAAAAAGCTGCTTACTCCCACAGATAACACTAGTACTTTGTCGGGATTCAGATTAAACCAACGATGGAGCCATCCCATTAACGAAAACCCATAATTAGAGGCATGGTCGCTCTGTATGATGGCAAACCATTGTTTATACAAGGTTATCAATCCGTCAAAATCAACTACCAAAATCGGCATAAATGCCAATACCGCAAACCAGACCGCGCTCCAAAAAACCATTCTTAACTTGCCGGGATAGAATAGAAACATACTGAATGCTACAATACCGAAAAGCTTAATATAAAAACTTAAGGCGATGCAGAATGTTGCCCAAACTATTTTATCTCGTTGCAAAAGCGCCACAGAAAATATCATTAATGCAGCCATGAGTCCATTGGCCTGAGAATTTTGTAAGCTTGTTGCCAATTCAACCACCGACAGAAAAAACACCAAAGATTTCTGCTGCTGTGTAAGGCCTTTTAACAAATAAATAGCCCAAACCAATCCAAGCGCATTAAGCCCGTTCCAAATTACAAGTCCGAAACTATCAGGAAACAACGAAAAAAAGCCAAAAAGCAAGGCGAATGCTGGACTGTACTTATAGATATCAAAATGCTCCTGCGGAAAATACTGGTACGGATTTATTCCATCTAAAAGGTGCGAGAATGAATACTTAAAAAGAACAAAATTATTATAATGGGTATGTACAACTCCGTTAGTAATCTTGGTTCCTAACAAATAAGATTGAATAGAAATGCTAGTAGAAAGTAATAGCGCTATTACAAACCAGCAAACTGGATTTGCGATCCAATATTTTAACCGAGAGCTCATTTAACAACGGTAAACTCTGTTCGGCGATTCTTTTTTCGACCCGCCTCGTCGGTGTTAAGAGCAACAGGAACTGTTTCGCCATATCCCTTAGCATTGATCCTAGAGGCTGCAATGCCTTTTCCAACAAGATAGTTCTTTACGGCAATTGCTCTATCCTCTGATAGCTTAAGGTTAGCTTCATCATCTCCTACATTGTCGGTATGTCCACCAATTTCAATTTTAAGGGTCGCGTTA
>JBILCR010000154.1:0-5383 GCA_044353055.1 Flavobacteriales bacterium | reverse complement strand
GGTTCTGCTGGCAATGCCGATTTGGTTATCCCCATCAATAATGTTACAGTGGGTTCAAATGGTTTGATATTTATAGGAACACAGCTTGGGTATCCCAACATTAATCCAGAAACTGTTTTTATTGACACCTTAATTTTTGGCTTGCCTATACTCGAAAACGGCAGTATTTCATTCGCCACAATATTCAGCAATACCCCAATACTTACCAATGTTGATTATGACACCAATAACGACGGTATTTTAGATCTTCCTCCCGGGGCAGTTGTCCAAGATGCCGTTGGTTGGACCAATGGGGAGCTAACGGCACTCATTTATGGTGGAGTGTCACTTACGCAATCTGCCGGAACGCCTGATGCTGCCGTACGTTTTTTCGACAATACCACAGCCTTTTCGCAAGCTGCTTGGTACAACGGCGATTTGGCAACGTCTACCACGTTTGATGCATTGGAGATTAGCAGTAACTTTCCCGAAGGAGGAGGCATTACACCAGGCGATATCAATGTTCCAAACAACGGATTGGGTATTCACCAACAAGCAGCAGATGTAGAGGTATATCCCAATCCATGCGATGGTAAATTATTCGTAAAAGGCCCTGCATCATTGTCAGACACAAAATGGACGATTACTTCTGTTGATGGCAGAACGACGAATATTATACTGCTGGGCGACGGTTCGCTCGACACTTCGGTATTCTCCAATGGAATTTATGTTTTACAAGGTCTTTCGGATGAGTTGCTCCTAAGAAAGCACGTACTAATTGCCCATTAATTTCGCACTCCAAATAGCGAAGATCCTATCCGAACCATAGTACTGCCTTCCTCTATGGCTATTCGGAAATCGCCACTCATACCCATTGAAAGCGTGGTTAAATTCGTATTGAACTTCGAATTCAATCTATCGAACAACGATTTTAACTCGCAAAATTCTGAACGTACTTGTGCCTCGTTGTTGGAAAACGAGGCCATACCCATCAAGCCTATTATGTGAACGTTCGGATAGTCTTTCTGCACTCTCTTTTCAAAGAACTGCAGAACTTCCTCCGGTAAAAACCCGTGCTTCGTTTCTTCGGTGGCAATGTAAACTTGGAGCAAACAGCGAATTACACGTTGATTTTTTGAGGCCTGTTTATTTATTTCTGAAAGCAGCTCAGTAGAATCGACCGAATGTATTAAATGAACGAATGGTGCCATGTACTTCACCTTATTCCGTTGTAAGGTTCCGATCATGTGCCAACGAATATCCTCGGGGAGTTTAGCCTGTTTTTCGGTCAATTCCTGCACTCGGTTTTCGCCAAAATCGCGTTGGCCGGCAGTATAAGCTTCCATTAAGGCTGTAACCGGATAGGTTTTACTTACCGCTACCAAATCTACACCGTCTGGTAGGGTATTTTTTATCTTCGCTAGGCTTAAAGCAATACTCATTGGGGATCAATCTCGAGATCGTAAATCACTAAACCGTTTAATAATTTAGGTTCGAACCAGGTGGTTTTGGGCGGCATGATTCTGCCTTCATCGCTGAACGAAAAGAATTGTTCCATCTGCACCGGAAACAAAGCAAATGCTGCCTGATATGCTCCGCTGTCGACCTCATGTTGAAGCAATTTAACTCCTTTTAATCCTGATAAAAACCCGATGCGCTGATCGTTTCGTAAATCTTCGATTCCAAAAAGTGGAGCCAATACCTCACGGGTCAACACATCGGCATCAAGCAAATCGCTTTGTGCCGGTCCAAAATCCAATGCATACCAGTTGCCCATTACGTACAAGCTCATACATTGTTTTGCCCGAGGTGCCCGAGGAATTTTACCGATTAACTTTACTGAACACGTATTTTTTAGTAATGAAGGCAAATTTGAGATTATATCTTCAGGAATACCTTTTACAAGTCGATTAAATTCAAGAAGGCGCAAATCGTGGTCAGGAATCAATATCCCCATGAAACGCTTGGTATGCGGAAACTCTCCTCCCATTTCTTCAGCCAGTAAAACCGAAGATGCCGAACGATGGTGGCCATCGGCTACGTATAAATTGTCAATGGTGTTGCAGACCGCCTGCAGGCGATATACATCTTCGGCCTTGCTTACCTTCCAGAGAATATGACGCTTGCCATGCTGCTCAAAATTAGCATATGGCTCAGAAAACAAGGTGAATTCCTGAACTAGCTTGTCGAATTCTGCATTCGATTTAAAGGTAAACATCACCGGCTCGGCATTAATTGCCACCACCTTAAGATAATTTTTAAGTTTAGCTTCCTTCGCCTCCAGCGTTTGTTCGTGTATCTTAATGCGTCCGTCGCGGTAAGCTGATGCTTCGACGGTTGCCAAAATACCTGTATGCGAATTGGGTCCCTGCATTTGACGGTAAATGAAAAACGAAGATTCCTCGCTCCGGTCTAGAATTCCGTTCTGCAGCATTTCATGAAATGTTGATCGGGATGCCTTTAGTAATTTATCCCCTTTCACTTGGGGACCTCCGGGAGCGTAATCGGGACGAATAACGCGGAGAAAACTCTTCGGATTGGATTCCAGAATGGCTTTTACTTCCGCAGAGCTATATGAATCATACGGTCTTGAAACTACTTTTTCAACGGAATCTTTACTTGGCAAAACACCGTTAAACGGCCTTATCAAACTCATTTGTTGGCGTAAAATGCAATAATGGTTTGAGCAAGTTCTGCGGCAATGCGTTCCTGCGCTTCAGCGGTAGACGCTCCAATATGTGGCGAAACACTAATGCGCGGATGGGAGAGAATATCGGCACGTGGCGAAGGTTCGTTTTCAAAAACATCAAGGCCAACAAATGCCAACTGACCTGAATTCAAGGCTTCCAACAAGGCATCTTCATCAATAACTCCACCGCGAGCAGCATTCACAATTCCACTTCCGCGTTTCATGATGCGAAGTTCTTCTTCACCCAAAACAGCCTTGCCATTCACTTTCCCCGGAACATGCAAGGAAACAAAATCGCTATTCATTAATAGCTCTTTCATCGGAATAGTCATAATTCGCATTTTGTGTGATGACCCATCCTGTGCAAAGGTGATTAAGAGTTCAACCTCGTCCAGAAAGGGATCGCTGGCAAGCACTTTCATTCCCATACCAATGGCCATGCGCGCCAAAGCTTGTCCTATGCGGCCAAACCCAATAATTCCCAACGTTTTGCCTTGCAATTCTGAACCGGCAGAATAGTGTTTTTTTAATTCATTGAATGCTGTCGTGCCATCATGGCGCATGCGGTGGTTTGAATCCTGCAGAAATCGCACACCGCTAAATAGGTGTGCCAATACAAGTTCTGCAACCGATTGAGAGGATGCAGCGGGGGTATTAAACACTTTAATGCCTCTCGATTCGGCGTGTTTGATATCAATGTTATCCATACCCACACCAGCACGGCCCAACATGCGAATACCCGGACAGGCATCGATGATACTGGCTGTAATTTTTGTAGCACTACGTACGAGCACTACCTCATAACCTCCCGCTTGAATTCCAGCGGCAAGTTGGTCCTGCGGAATTTTTACAGTGTCGACCTTAAATCCAGCATTTTCCAGCAGGGACTTTCCCGATGCATCGATGCCGTCGTTAGCAAGAATTTTCACCATGGCCTATGCGTGTTGTTTTTCAAACGATTGCATTACATCAACAAGCACCTGAACGCTTTCAAGACTTAAGGCATTGTACATTGAAGCGCGATATCCACCAACGGAGCGATGCCCCGCTAAGCCACTTATGCCTGCCTGCTTTAGCATTTCGTTGAACTTCGGTTCCATTAAATTATTCACCAAAATAAAATTGGCGTTCATCCACGAGCGGTCTTCAACGGCAACAGTGCCTTTAAACTGCGAATTGCGGTCGAGTTCTGAATAAAACAACTCAGCTTTAGCACGATTTTGATTTTCTATGGCCTCCACTCCTCCAAAATTATCGAGCCACTCCAGTGTGAGCATCGAAACATACACGGCAAAAACGGGAGGTGTGTTGTACATCGACTCGTTTTCGACATGAATTTTGTAATTCATCATGGTGGGCATAGTTCGTTGAATACGCTCCAGAATCGATTTTTTTAAAACAACCATAGTAGCGCCAGCCGGGCCCATATTCTTTTGCACACCAGCATAAATTAAATCGAAGCGGGTGGCATCGAAACGATGCGAAAAAATATCCGACGACATATCGCAAAAGAGAGGAACAGGCGACTGTGGGAACACGCGCAATTGAGTGCCGTAAATGGTATTGTTAGAGGTAAAATGAAAATAATCGGCATCGGCCGGGATTACATAATCTTTGGGGATATAAGAGAAGTTTTTATCTTCAGAACTCGCAACCACTATGGTTTCGCCATAATGTTTGGCCTCTTTGATGGCCCGAGATGCCCAAACGCCTGTATTGAGATAGGCCGCTTTTGTATGGAGGAAATTATGTGGAACCATAGAAAACTGTGTCGAGGCCCCACCTTGAAGAAAGATAACGGCGTAATCGTCGTTGAGGTTAAGTAGTTTTTTTACGAGCTGTTCTGCCCGATCAAAAACGGCGATAACATTTTTACCACGGTGTGAAATTTCGAGAAGCGATAAACCTGAATTTTCGAAATTAATACAGGCTTCTGACGCTTTTTGAAGCACCTCTTTAGGAAGTATAGCAGGGCCAGCACTGAAATTGTGAATCGACATAAAGCAATAGAATTGTGCTCAAAGGTAATAATTCAATGCCTTGTGAGGTGGAACAAACAAAAAACCCCGAAAATCGGGGTTGAAAATTATTCTTTAGTCTTAGTTTCGGCGAGCGTGTTGCCTCGTTCATCCAGCTGCACAGCTTGTATTCGTTTCCCATCATGGAAGGTAACCGCATAGGCGGGACTACCTTGCATGCTAAAGAAAGTCCATTCTCCATCTTTTTTTCCATTGGCGTAATTGCCCTTTCCCGAAACAGTACCGTTAGGGTTGTAATTCATCCAAGTACCATCTGGAAGACCTGCCTTGTAGCTGCCGGACTCAATGATAGCTCCGCGTGCATCTGACCTTATAAATGAATAATTAGAATTGTCGGAATATTGAGTTAGACTTATTGATTCACCCGTTGGCAGTGGATGTGTATTTTGAGCCGATGCAACAAACCCAGCGGTAAATAATAACATAAAAGCACATGCAGTTTTCATAATCAGCGTTTTTATAATTCGTACGTATAAAACTACAAAATGTTTTCACATTTACATAACTTTTACTTAATATTAATTTAACATTGGCGTCGAAAGGAGCTAAAACTCTTATTTATAGAATATTAAAAATTAAGGACAGGGCGTTATTTTCGTCCGAATTATCTGCTCACACCGTATTGTTTTCTATTTTTGCGATTAAATAGCAACGAATTCAAAGAAATTTCGTGTTT
>JBILCR010000153.1:0-5391 GCA_044353055.1 Flavobacteriales bacterium | reverse complement strand
AGGCAAAGTGGGAGACCGCCCCCAGGATGAACGCTTCCGCCGCAGAACCACAAATTCTTAATGGGGCCGCTAAAGTTTGGATGCCTTAAAAAAGCAGCAAACATCGAATTTGATGCGGCGCCATACAGTGAACCCTGATGCGAACCGGTGCGATGCTCTATGCGTATGGGGTCTAAAAAATCTTCTTCTTCGATGAGCTCTAACATATTCACTCCCAAGCAGATGTTAAGCTTGCGAATGATGGCCGCACGCGCCTTGTTGCGCAATTCATCCCAGTTTTGACCCGTATTGCCGGATACGTTAATCATCACAAACCAGTTTGAACAACCGTCGGGGGCATCGTTCTTTTCTATTGACGAGGTAATGTGCACGTACACCGTGGGGTCGTCGTAAATGGTGTTGCCTTCGAAAATTTGGATGAACTCACGTTTATAATCGTTGCTAAAGAAAATATTGTGCACATCAAGTGCCTCAAACTCTTTCTTTACACCCCAGTAAAAGATAAGCGCCGAGCTCGAGCGCTCCTGTTTTAAGATACGCTCAGGAGCTTTTTCATTGGGCAAGAGCATGCGATAGGCCGAAAAAACATCTGAATTGCATACCACCTTTTGCGCATTATACATTTTACCTCCTGCAACGAGGCCCTTTGCACGACCATTTTCTGTAATAATACGCTCAACGGGTGTTGAAAGTATAAACTCAATGCCCTGACGTTGTGCTAATGCCGTTAAGGAATCAACAATGGCACGCATACCTCCTCGGGGCATAAAGGCCCCTTTATGATATTCGAGATGAGGGATGCTCTGCAACACAGCCGGCGCCCGATAGGGATCGGAGCCGTTATACGTGGCATAGCGGTCAAACAACTGCGTGAGGCGCTCATTGCCCAGCTGCTTTCTGTTATTTTGATGCAGCATCGCAAAAATGCCCAGTTGTGGCATGCGCCAAATGCCGCGCAGCGTTTCATAATTGATAAAGTTTCGCAGCTTATGAAGCGAGCGGTCTAAGAAAACAGGGGCCGTGGTTTCGTATATAAAACGACTGTGATTGAGGTACTTTTTAATGATTTGAGGCTTCACGCCAAAGGCAATTGCAGCATCCTCAACAAAAGTGTTAGGGTCGGCAGATGCAGAAAACGTCTGCCCGTCGTCCCAAAAATAGTTACACACGCAGGGCAATTGCACGTAATTAAAATACTCTCGCGGATTTTCGCCAAAAAGACTAAAGAGTTCGTCCACCTGTTCCGGCAGGGTAAACAACGAAGGACCGGCATCGAAGCGATACGCCCCTAAACGCAGCTCTGCCAGTTTACCACCGGTGTAGGCATTGCGGTCGAACACCTTAACCTCAAAGCCCTTTGCTCTAAGCTGCAATGCTACTGCTAAACCGGCAATACCCGATCCCACAACAAGTGCTGTTTTCATAATGTATGTGAACCCATTTTATTCGGCTTTGTTCGCAATGGTGCGTAAAAGTATAATCTCTGTAGCCTAAAATGTTGATTTTGGTGAATAAAAAATTGGAAATGGATTTTGTTTACCGCAAAATGGTTTTAACTTCGAAAATTCTCCGCTACACCTATGCAAGCATTACATACAAGCAACGCCTTATGGAAAAATGCGCCCGAACCGGATCGCGATAAGGTATTGGCTTTGGCAGCGGCCTTGGGGGTTGAACGTAAACTGGCTTCTATTTTGGTTCAACGGGGGATTAAAAATTTTGAGGAGGCGCGCAGCTTTTTCAGGCCCGATATCGTAGCATTGCATGATCCGTTTCTCATGAAGGACATGGATTTGGCCGTAACCCGAATACAGCAAGCCCTCGATAATAACGAGTGCATCATGGTATATGGCGATTATGATGTTGACGGCACCACCGCAGTGGCATTGGTGTATTCTTACTTAAAGCCCTTTTTTGGCGAAGCACGCATCATGCATTATGTGCCCGATCGCTACAGCGAGGGATATGGCATCTCGTTTAAAGGAATTGATATAGCCAAAGAATTTTCGTGTTCGTTGATTATTGCTTTGGATTGCGGCATACGATCGCTCGATAAAGTAGATTATGCCCGCACCCTGGGTATTGATTTCATTATTTGCGACCATCACTTGCCCGGCGCACTGCTGCCCGAAGCTGCTGCGGTACTCGACCCCAAAAGAAGCGATTGCGAATATCCTTACAAGGAGCTTTCGGGCTGTGGCATTGGGTTTAAGCTAGTTCAGGCATTAAATAAACAGTGGCAGGAAGAAGTCCCTTATATGCATCTGCTCGATCTGGTGGCCACTTCCATAGCGGCAGATATTGTTCCCATAACGGGCGAAAATAGAATTCTGGCGTATTATGGATTGAGTCAAATTAACAGCAATCCACGTCCGGGTCTAAAGGCCTTACTCAAGCCCACGAAAGAATTTGAATCCTCGCAAAACTCGGCCAATAAACGCGAAATCACCATAAGCGATCTGGTGTTTACTGCTGCACCGCGGATTAATGCTGCAGGCCGCATCGATCATGGCACAAAGGCTGTGGAACTATTACTTACCGAAAATGCACAATCGGCTAATGATGCCGTATTTGGCATCCATCAACATAACAGTACGCGGCGCACGCTCGACCAGCAAATTACCACCGAAGCACTTCAAATACTCGAAAATGCCGGCGAAAGCCACAGCAACGTGCTGTATATGCCCCACTGGCACAAAGGCGTGGTAGGCATTGTAGCCTCACGGGTTATCGAACGCTACTACAAGCCCACCATCGTGCTCACCGAATCAAACGGCAGTATTACCGGCAGCGCCCGCTCGGTACGCAACTTTGATGTGCATGAAGCCATTGCCGCCTGTGGCGATATTCTCGTGCAATACGGCGGACATAAATATGCGGCTGGTTTGACCTTAAAACCCGAAAATCTAGAATCTTTCCGTCAACGCTTCGAAGCAGAAGTGGCCCGACGTATTTTGCCCGAACATAAAGTGCCGGTAATTGACATCGATACCGAATTAGAACCTGAAGAAATAACTCCCAAATTCTACCGAATCATCAAGCAGCTGGCCCCATTTGGGCCGGGCAATATGCTGCCTGTTTTTTCGTGTAAAGGAGTTAGAGACGATAGAAATGCGCGTATCGTAGGTACAAACCATTTAAAAATGAAATTGAGTAAAGATAACGGAGTGGCATTTGATGCTATTGGCTTTAATATGGGTCAATATCATGCCCACATTTCAATGGGTTTGCCGTTCGACGTTTGTTTTACGATAGAAGAAAATCACTTTAACGGGCATACCACGCTTCAATGGGTGGTTAAAGACATTCGCATATAATTAAATGCGGTAGGTTAATAAATTAATTTATCACGATAAGGATAACCGTGGAACGCTTGCGCGAATGGTGGAGTTACCTGATAGGTAAAAAAGAGCAAAATTGCTACTTCCCAAAATCCTCGGTAATCCTATTCATTATAGCATTCGCTTCGATTTCATTTATTTACGATTACCATCAGATTTTATTTAAGCCCCCACAAAGCCTGCATCATTGGCGCCAAGCAGATTGCCTATCGCTAACACAACATTATTTTGAGGATGATGTTCCCTTTTTAAGCCCTCAGATGCACAATTTAGGCACCTCAGGAAACGGAAAAACCATGAGCGATTTTCCGCTTATTTACTACGGCATAGGTAAAATTTGGCAGCTCACCCAAAGACACTATTTTATATACCGCAGTCTGGTTTTATTACTTTTTGTAACGGCATTGTTTTGTTGGTATAGATTTCTCGAACAGGAGCTTAACGATTCGCTTTTGCCTTTATTTACCTCTTTGCTGCTGTTTACGTCGCCTACTCTGGTGTATTATGCGGCCAACTTTTTAATGGACATACCGGCATTTTCAATGGCGCTTATGGGCTTTGTGCTATTCATGCGCTACTTAAGGCAAAACAAAACTGTTTTTTTAGTGGCTTCATGCGGCATGTATGCCTTGGGGGGCTTACTCAAAGTATCGGCATTGTTGAGTTTATTGGCGCTTCTCGGAGGCATTCCCATCACACTCTTTCTGGAAAAATACACGAAAAAGTCCCTCCGAAAAAACGTGTTGGTTACTGCAGCTATGTTATCGGTTTTGATGGTTTGCGGTCTTTGGTTCCTTTATTCAGCACATTACAACACCCAAAACAATTCGGGCATTTTTTTAGTGGGTATTCTTCCCATTTGGGAATTGAGCCCCTTCGAAATTAGGCAGGTATTCGATGCTGTGGGGCAGCATATTAAGTGGGACTATTTTAGAACCGAAACGCAGTGGGTATTGATAATACTATGGTTGGTGATGCTTTTTAATTTTAATAAAATCCCTACGAGGCTTGCAGCAGCCAACATGCTAATGCCTTTGGGAATGGCCGGATTTTCGGCCCTGTTTTTTCAGGCACTTAAAGACCACGATTACTATACCGTTAATCTGTTTATAGCAGTACCGGTACTTATTACCTCGTTGGTATTCTTACTGAAGCAATTACACCCCAAATGGAGGCATTCATGGGGAATTAAAATCCTTTGTTTGGCGTTTCTAATTCATAATGTAGATTTTTGCCGCCGCCGAATGGAAAGCCGCTACCACCCGCAAGGCTGGCAAAATAAGCGGTATTCCGAAATGCTGATTCATTATTCCGAGCTTAATGGCTACCTCAACCAACTGGGTATTTCAAAAAACGATCGCATTATAAGCATCTCCGATAACAGCATTAACATTACCCTGCAGGCTATGAACCGAAAGGGCTGGACCGCCTACGAACCCATAAAAACCGACTCCCTGCGCTTTAAACAAAAAATAGCTTTGGGAGCTGATTATGTGATTGCCGAACATCGCGACTGCGCTCCAAACGTGGCTTGGATGAAATTTATCGAAAAGCAGGTGGGCCTGTATCATGGAATTGCTGTTTTTAAAATTAAGAAACAGCAGAAAACAACCATGTAAGTAAAGAATCGGCAGGTCACTATGGATAAGAGACCCCCGATCTATAATTTTATAATAGTATTGGTTGTACTCGATAAGGTTGAAAAAATGGCATTACAATAAACTATCCAAGCGGTGCTGAAAGCTGATGCAATATCTGCTGCTCTACTTCTTCAGAATCCCACTTTTGTTCAATATCGGGCATGTTCATAATACCTTTCATAATGGCCTCTTGTTTATCACCCAGTTGCAATGCTTCGTGATATGGGATATGCGAAAAAGTTACCATCGAGTACAGCGGAATCCATTTATCGGGATGTTTATCACTAAACCGCTGTTCGATTTTCTTTTGCAACAAAAACTCAGGATCGCCCACTTTATCGCGCATTTCAATAAAATTTCGAAGGGCGAGTTCTGCAATAGCATCGCCATTGGGTTTACGACTTTGTTCG
>JBILCR010000152.1:0-5422 GCA_044353055.1 Flavobacteriales bacterium | reverse complement strand
CTCCGAACATTACACGCGAAACTTCTTATAGCTTCGATCTGAAAGACCCCAATTAAACTAGGCTGCTTTCTAAGCTACATTTTCGTTTTTATGTTTTATTATCAAGTGTAATTATAACCAATGCCGCTGCCCAAAAGGATGAATTTCAATCACCTCAATGCACGGTAATCTCATCAATAAAAATAAATGCCTCTCCACCCGCGCCCACATGCCAATCGGGTAATTTACCGAAGTTCCGTGCCTTCACCTTCACATAACGCGCCAATACGGGTGATGTAATAAACATCGGTTCGGGCTTGCCATCGCTTGAACCTAATCGAACATCGGCATTCCATCGCTGAATAGTATAGTCTTCTGGCTTTATAGTTGGAATATCTGTGCCCAGTGTGTTCCAGTTAACGCCGTCTACCGAATACATAAACTCCACTTCTGTGGGTAAAACAATCCAGCTACGGGTGTCCTGCAAAAAGGAGGCATTAAAACTGAATACCGACATGGCTTTCTGCAAATCGATTACGCACTCGAAATCCTGCGCCTGATATCCCTGCCAGCCTCCTTTTCGCCAGTTTTCATCGGCTTGCAAACCATCAATAATACCTTGATCGCCACCAGCGGTGTATTGCGGATTGTATTTCGATAGGATTGAGATGGTGTAGGTATGTGGGATCTTGAAAAATCTCGAAGTCGATATTGGACTCACCACGTCGCCGCTAATGCCATCAAATGACGCAAATCTCAAGGTACAAGAGTTTCGAATCACAATGCCTTCTCGATCTATTAAACCATCGATCGCATATGTCCCATAGTTATTGATTATACCCGAACGTGGGAATATCGGATCTTTAACGCTAGGCGTACGTCCATCTAAAGTGTATCGTACAACCTGCAAACGGCTTTCGGGGGTAAGCTCCACAGTAATGCTATCGCGAAAGGTCATAGGCGCGCGCTTCAAGGCGGGTGCAGGAATGTAACTGCTTTCTATCTTAAATTCATCTGCAAGCGGAATGTTAGAAGGTGCTTTATCGCTCCGCGTGAATTCCACTGGCTTGCCCGACACAAGAGCTTCATGCTCGAGACGAAAATTGGCACGGCCATTTACCATACTCACATACTTGCCTTTTCCCTTGCATGTAAGCTCAGCCTTCGTGCCGTTTTCGGCCGTAATTCTCACTTTATCAAAGATTGGATTACCCAAGGTATACTGAGGCTTTCCCGGACATAACGGATACAAGCCCATGGCTGACCAGATATACCAGGCGCTCATTTGCCCGCAATCTTCGTTGCCCGATAATCCATCGGGGTTGTTGCTATACAATTCGTTCAGAATCTTCGCCACATATTCCTGCGACAAATCCGGCTCACCCAATTCGGTAAACAGCCATGCCATGTGGTGCGAAGGTTCGTTGCCATGAGCATACTGGCCTATCAATCCCGTTATATCAGCCTGTTCGCGACCCGATGTTTTACTGCTGGTGGTAAAAAGTGTTTGCAGTTTATTTATTAGTGCGTCTTTCCCGCCATGTGCTTCGGCCAAGCCTGCAATGTTATGCGGTACAAAGAAACTATACTGCCAACTGTTGGCTTCGGTAAAGTGGTTGTTTACTTCTTCGGGTGCGAATGGACTTAACCACGTTCCGTTCTTCCGCGGACGCATAAATCCGCTTTCGGCATCAAACAGGTTACGCCAACTTTCAGAGCGTTTAAAAAACGTTTGTGCCGTGTCGTTTTTGTCCAATGCATCTGCAAAACGCCCAATGCACCAGTCGTCGTAAGCATATTCGAGCGTTTTCGATACACTCTCGGGCTCGTCGTCGATACTCAGATAGTTATGATCCATATACGCCGGCAAGCCCAAATGTTTCCATGTAGCGCTTTTCACCATGGCGTTGAGCGCGACTTGGCTGTCGAAATCGCGTATGCCCTTGAACCACGAGTCGGCAATTACCGAAACGCTGTGGTAGCCAATCATGCAGTCGGTTTCGTTGCCAGCAAGCTCCCAAACGGGCAAGCGCCCACCTTGTTGGTACATCAATAAAAAAGTGCGGATAAAATCGCGCTGTTTTTCGGGATACAACAGCGCATAAAGCGGATGCGCCGCCCGAAAGGTATCCCAAAGCGAAAATACGGAGTACACCGGATGATCGGCCGTATGAATTTTTTTATCCATACCGCGGTACTTTCCATCAACATCGCTCACATCGTTGGGCTGCAATAAGGTGTGATACAAGGCGGTATAAAAATTCTGCTTTTGCTCTTCGGTTCCGCCTTCAAGCAGAATTCGGCTAAGCTCCTTTTCCCAGGTTGTTTCTGCTGCGCGTTTAACGGCATTAAAATTACCCAGACTTTTTTCTGCTTCTAGGTTGATGTGCGCACCCTCCATCGAGGTGAATGAAATGCCCACACGAACCTCAAGTGCCGAAGAGCTCATTATTCCGAATGAAATTATTGCGTGTATATCGCCCTGCACATCGTCTTTGGCCAACGAAACTTCGGATATATTTTCACTGAATTCTATCTCGTAATAGCAATGCTGCTCTTTAGCCCAGGCCTCGCTGGTTCGGTAACCACGAATGCGGTTTTTTGCGACTTGCTCAATTTTACCTTGCAACAATTTATCGCGGTGTCGCAAATCGATCACCACGGCACCGGCGTTTTTCTTATAGGTATAACGATGCATGCCGATGCGTTTCCCCGCAGCGAGTTCGGCTTTAATGCCATGAGTTTCCAATTGCACTTCGTACCAGCCTGGGCCGGCTTTTTCGGTAGAATGCTTAAAACTCGAGCTATATTTTTTATTGTCGAAGCTTGCTCTATCCAAGGGCATGGGCATAAGCATGATGTCTCCATAATCAGTGCAGCCCGTTCCACTGAGGTGTGTATGCGAAAAACCGTAAATCAACGAATCGCTGTAATGATAGCCGCTGCAGCCATCCCAAGATCCATCAATGCGGGTGTCGGGACTAAGCTGTACCATGCCAAAGGGCAAAGCTGCGCCGGGGTATGTATGTCCATGCCCACCGGTGCCGATGAAGGGATTAACATAAGCCGAAAGATTCTGTTGCGCACTAATTTTTGCGGCACACAGTAATAAGCCAATTAAAAAAAATTGTGGTTGCTTCCACATAAAAACAAAAGCGTTGCTGTATGAAATTATTGTTTAATTCGACCAAGCGCACTCAGCGTCCCATCATTAAAAAACTGAAGCATAATCTCACTGCCTTCGATGGTACCGGTGCAGGTTACAAGGTTGCCTAAATGAACCAGGGGTTCCATGGAAACAGTTAAGTTTGAACAGTCGACATTAAGTAAAACTGTGAAGGGCATCAATCCAATAATCTCCAATTGGCCATTAGCATTGTAGGTGCAGGTTATTGATTTATTCAGAAGGATTCCATTGATCTCGTAAGTTATTTCGGCAATGGTATAATTGCGGAAGCTGTATCCACAATTGGGCCGATACACCATTTGTACCGTTTGGGTTTTTACGGCATTGTTCTCATTTGGAACGGCAACAGTAAGGATGCAAGGATAAACACCAGGATTAACGCCAAACTGGTTAAATGTAATGTTGAAAGACCTACTCTCGTTAGATGGAATATTAAGGGTTGTGCTTCCGTTGTAAAATGAATCGTAAAAGCCCGAAAAGCTTGAGATAAACGATTTGCCTGAAGTGCTTTGAATGGCCACTGCATAAGGCAATGTGCCGGAATGCTCAAACACCAGTGAATCGGCCGCTGTGTATGTAAAGTCTGTAGCTTGGGGTGGCTGTTGTTCCTCTTTTTTACAAGCGATGAACAACAAACTAATTATAAGGTGTTGAAAGACTATATTCCGTTTATTCATTTGCCAAAAATAACAATTCATATCAGCAATTGAATTTGATGATGGGATTAACTGTGATATTCGCACTCCAATTGGCAGATGTTTAGGTTGACCGTTGCTTACGACAAGCCTAGCTGACATTCGGGATGTATAGATGATTTTGCATCTTTAAAGGAACGTGGCACTTATGATTAAATTTATTGAATGGGTATTTAGTGTAATTACCATCAAGGAAAACACATACATGATAAGTGCTTAGCACTTCTACCACTCCCTAGAATAGCTTGTTAAAAACAAGTCGATGAATCGCAGAGATGTTCATCGTAATGATATCCGGGTTGTAGAACCGAATTTTCAAGGATATATATTGAGTTAAGGTAAGTCATGGATTTCTTCACCATACAATTATAGTTTATACTCAATTTACGGCTATTTATAAACAAAAGAGGCTCTCAATTTGAGAGCCTCTTTTTTAAAAACTTTATCGTTGATTAATAATATTTTTTCATTACGATTAACGCATGAATAAATCCGGGTAACCAAAAGAGGAAGGTTAAAAGCAAATTAACGATCCAAGTAGAACCCTGAAAGTCATCCATTAAACCAATGGCAATCCATGACCAACCAAAAAGTGCCAAAACAATGTAAAGACCTTTACTAATTTCAGTTTTAGCAGGTTTTTTAGTTCCTTTCTCCTTTTTAATTTTCTTGGCATACTGTTTTGCCTCAGAAGTTGGGTTAGCACTTACCTCCGATTTAACAGGGGCTACACTACGATTGAAGTTGATTTTTGGTGCTGTTGGGGTAACAACAATAGCGTTTTCCAAAGAAGCACTAGCATTTTCTTCAACAGCTACAGGTTGCTCAACAACCGGTAAATTTTGCTCAACAACAGCTACTTCAGAAGTTACTGGTGTGTTTACTAATACTGCTGTTTCAGATGCCTTAACA
The DNA here is from genome assembly GCA_044353055.1 of Flavobacteriales bacterium. Taxonomy (GTDB): domain Bacteria; phylum Bacteroidota; class Bacteroidia; order M30B66; family M30B66; genus CAMCXT01. The sequence continues at coordinate 649 of JBILCR010000152.1, read as the reverse complement.
GCGTCTGATTTAACAGTTTTTGATTTGGTTTTTCCGCTAGCCCAGTCAATGTGGTAGCCAGAGCGATACGCTCTTTTTTCCATTGAGCAGGAAGACATTACCAATGTAAATGCCAGACCGGCATAAATCAGGTTTTTGATTGTTTTCATAGAGATATTTGGATTAGAGATTTCAAGTTTCAAAAAATGTTATAACGTTTTTATTTTTAAGTGGAACTTTTTTTTGTTTCGACGGCAATTAATAAAATAATTGAACTCTACTTTTAAACTCAAAAAAAAACTTATTAACCAAACTTTTCAACAATTTAATTTTAAGGTTCATTCAATGGAGCGTCCGCTTAAAAATCCTTAAGTTCTCTCTGTCGCTATAAACGCTCTGTGTTTTAACAAGAGTTTCGTTAGGGAATATATCAGATTTCACCGCATTCCTTTCAGGTGAAGTCAACTCAATCCGCCAGCGGGCCTTTAAGTAATGATCCGATTGTGGATTAAAAGCCGGAGAAACTTTACTCAAAAACGTAGCGGTGCATGGCAAGTTTGATCCAATGGCATATTCACCACTATTACTTATTTCGGCAAAGGATTTTGCAGTTTTGTAGGTTGCATCCTTAGTGTTATCCAAAACAACTGCAAGCCATAAGCATGAAACC
>JBILCR010000151.1:0-5441 GCA_044353055.1 Flavobacteriales bacterium | reverse complement strand
CACCAAGCACGCCTTTTACGGCATCGGCTTCGAAGCCTTTTTGCATGAGTTTCCTGTAAAGAATCATGAGTGCCTTGCGGTCGTGTTTGTAAGTGGCTTTACTGTCAAGCTTTTTTACAAGTTTCAGCACCATCGCTCGGTAATCACTTTCTGATATTTGACTGAGCCCCTTTCGAATGTTAGGCGCGCTGATTTTACGGCGTTTTAATTCAAATTCAATTTTAATGCGGCCCCACTGGTTGTTATTAAACTTTCCACGTGCAAAGGAGCAAGCAAACCGACTTTCATTTAAATAATTTTCAGTAATTAGTTCAACGATAATATTTTCGGCGTCCAGGCCACGTATGCCGATTTGGATTAATTTTACCCTTATTTCTTCGCTGCAGCGCTCCTGATACGCACAGTATTTCTGCATCTGCTCCAGCGCCTGCTGTACCGTGTAAATTTTGGACGCTGCCATATTAAGAGCGAATTTATTAAAATCAAAATTATAAGCATTTACAGTGGAACTTAAGTTTATTGAGATTATAATTTTTAAAGTGATGCTATTTATACCAGGCGATTTTTTTGAATATGCATTTTTCGCAACTTCGCTCTATAATGCAAAACCGTAAAGCATATTACTTATTGTTGTTTGCTAACGCCATTTCGGGCCTGGCACAAGGTATAAGTATGCTGGCAATTCCTTGGTATTTCAGCGAGGTAATTGGTAAGCCCGAAATGTTTGGCTGGATGTATGCCCTTACCACGTTTATCATGTTATTTTGGGGCTTGTATGCGGGCACCCTTATCGATAAATACGCTCGCAAAAGGGTGTTTTTAGGCATTAATTTATTTGGAGGCGTATTGCTCAGCTCAGTAAGTCTATATGGTTTTTTAACCGGCGATGTGGGGGCACTCGGTGCACTTATTGTTTTTTCTGGCACCATTCTCATTTACAACATCCATTATCCGGCATTATACGCTTTTGGACAAGAGATTACCGAAAAACAACATTACGGCAAATTCACCTCAACTACCGAAATCGTAGGGCAAAGTACTTCCATTATATCGGGGGCTATAGGAGCTGCTTTGCTCAGTGGATTTTCTGGAAATAATATCATTCCTTCCATCGCCCCTTGGACATTGCACGAGATATTTTTGGCAGATGCAGTAACGTATTGGATCAGCATTCTATTAATCGCTTCCATTCGCTATAAGGCCATTGCACAGCGATATTCCGAAACCGGTTCTGTGATCATGCGTATTAAAACCGGCATACATTTTTTAAAAGAAAACAGACAGGTGTTTCTTTTCGGCAATGCTTCATATGCAATATTTATTGTGCTATTGGTTACGGTGCAGCAATTGCTGCCGGTGTATACATCAAACCATCTCCAAGCAGGACCTGGAATTTACGCTTTAGCCGAGATGGCCTATGCCGTTGGTGCAATGCTGGCAGGCGTATTAATAATTCGACTTTTTAAGAAAAAAGGGCTCGTGGCAGGTGTTATTGCAATGATGCTGGTTACCGTGCTCACTTATCTGATTGCAGGATTTTCGAATTCCATAACACTTTACCTTTTGCTTTCGGTGGTTTTAGGAATTACCAATGCCGGAGCACGTGTATTACGCACCACCTGGCTGTTTCAGCATGTGCCCAACCAAACTATTGGAAGGGTGAGTTCGGTTTTTCAGTCTATAAATATTCTTCATCGGGTGTCCTTAAGCGCATTATGCTCGCTGCCCTTCTTTCATGCCGAAAACAATATCCGTTTTACCTACGTGATATGCGCAGCAATCGTAGCCATTTACACAATTCCTTTGGTATTGAATTTTAAAAAGATTGAGGCATATAAAAGCTCGGATACAGCGCTTCGGTACTAAGCTAAGCGGCGCTCCGATCAATCAGTTTAAAGCCCTTGCCGTGCACATTAATGATTTCGATATTCGGATCGTTGTGAAGATATTTCCGTAATCGGGCAATGTACACATCCATACTTCGGGCGTTAAAATAATTGTCTTCGGTCCAAATGGCACGCAAGGCAAAATTGCGTTCCAGCGTATCGTTTTTATGCATACACAGCAATTTGAGCAGCTCCACTTCCTTAGAGGTGAGCTTTTGCGCCGTGCCGTTAAAATGAAGCTGATTTAGCAGCGGGTTAAACCGATATTTCCCGATGGTAAACTCTTGAGCTGCCGTTGTGCCGTCGCTTCTTTCAGTACGTTTTAGGATGGCTTTAATGCGCATGAGCAGTTCTTCCATGCTAAAAGGCTTGGTAATGTAATCGTCGCCACCCACTTTAAATCCTTCGAGGGTATCCTCTTTCATCGATTTGGCAGTGAGAAAAATAATAGGAATTTCCTTGTTGTGATTTCTGATTTCTTTGGCAAGCGTAAATCCATCCATGACGGGCATCATTACATCAAAGACGCATAAATTCCACTTTTCGCGTAAAAATATTTTAAATGCGTCCTCTCCGTTTAAACTTAGGTGGGTTTGATATCCTTTGGCTTCGAGGTATTCTTTAATGATGGCTCCCAAATTGGGATCGTCTTCAGCTAATAAAATTTTCATGACATGATATTTTAAGCATTTTTGGCTCAAAAACCATGCTTAAACAAGGGACTGACATTTCTGCAGTTTTCTAAGCAGTATTTTGATTATAAGGTAGATATATATTAAAAGTACTGCCAACCTCTGGCTCGCTTTCCAAGCGGATCATGCCTTTATGTTTTTCCACAATGGCCTTTACATAGCTAAGTCCCAACCCAAATCCTTTAACATTATGAATGTTTCCGGTGGGTACCCTATACAATTTTTCAAAAACACGTTTTTGCTGATCCCTCGAAATTCCTATGCCGTTGTCGCTAATGGAAAGCAAAAACTGCCCGTTTGCTTCTTTGGTTTCAATGCGAATTTCAGGTGCTTCGGGCGAATATTTAATGGCATTATCAATCAGATTGATAACTACATTGGTTAAATGCACGGGATCGCCTTCTATTTCGCTTAGAGTGGCATGCAGCGCCTTGCTTACTTTCACTTTTTTGCGTTCGAGCTGCATGTTAAGGCTGCTCAACACTTTTTCAATGATATGATGCATATTCACTTTAACGTGCTGCATCTGAAAGTCAGATTTATCCAAAAGCGCCGTCTGCAAAACATTTTCCACCAACTGGGCTAGGCGCTTGTTTTCTTCGGCTATCATGCGCGTATAGTTTTCTTGCATGCGTGGTGTTTTGGCCACATCAGCGTCGTTCAGTGCCTCGCATGCCAGCGAAATGGTAGAAATCGGCGTTTTCAACTCATGGGTCATGTTATTAATAAAGTCGTTCTTAATGTCAGAAAGCCGCTTCTGCTTGATAATCGTAGAAATGGTATAATAGAATGAACCTATTATTATAAGAATAAAAAAGGCCGAACTGGCAAACATCAGCCTTAGATTGGTAAAGATATAGCGGCTTTGTTCGGGGAAATACACCATCAAATAGTCGGGATGGTAAAAAATATCGTGCGGAAACAGGCGGGTTCTGAAGCGGGTTTTCATCAGCTCACGCGTGTAATCGGTAGGATGATCTACAAAGATTTTGTTGTTGGTAAAATCATATAAGCCAAACTCAAAAGGCGTTTGAATGCCTGCGGTCTTAAATTCTGCCTTCAGCAGCGAGTCGATGGTACGCGGATTAACCCGGTCTTCAACGCCCGCCTTTACATTTAAGTCGAAGAGTTCTTTAAACACGTCGGTTACCAGTCCCGATTTTTTCATAAGCCTTTCGAGCCTGGGGTCGTTGCTGCGGTTCAATGAGCTTACGGTACCGGTTACATCCGAAAACACAGTTCCACGCTGGGTTTGTTTCGACTTACGGATTTTTTTTACAGTGGATGCCCCTGCCGAATCGCTATAGCTCTCTTCAATTACTTCAATGCTACCATCGGCGTTTAATTGCCGCAATTCGGTTTGTATCTCGCCCGGACTTACCTCGTTCCAAAACACAAGGCCCGAGGTGGTAGTATCTTTTCGATTAATGTTTTGACGAATAAGCGAATCAATGCCCATAAAAAACGTTTTGCCTTGCCTTGAGGCATCGAACTTTTTACGCACGTTATGCGCCACTTCTTGCTTTTCTACAAACTCCACCACATTATTTAATACGGTGTTTACAGTGCTTTCAAAGCGCTGTTGTTCAAGCGTTATGGCATTGTTTATCCAGTAAATCTGTATGCTTATGAGGCCCGCCAACGAAAGCACCATCAGCACAATAATGAGCCGTATGTTGGAGCGGTTAATCATGCGTTTTACTTAATGCTGCTGCAAGTTCGGCAAATTCGGCCACCGATAGCTGCTCGGCCCGCAGTCCTAACCACTTTTCTTCGTTGCCGTTTCCGGGCAGCATTGGCTTTAATGCGTTGCGCAGCGTTTTACGCCGCTGGTTAAAGGCCAGTTTTACCACCTTTCGAAAAAAATCGTATGGCACCGGTAAGTTCACATTATCGCGGCGGCGTAAGCGAATAACTGCCGACTTTACCCTGGGCGGCGGATTAAAAACATGTTCATGCACGGTAAACAGGTATTCGCAGGTATAATACGTTTGCATGAGTACGCTTAGAATACCGTAAGTTTTGTTGCCATGCACCGAAGCAATGCGTTCGGCCACTTCTTTCTGAAACATGCCACAAATTTCCATAACTACCGGTCTGAAATCGAGGCAATGAAATAAAATCTGGGAGGAAATGTTGTAGGGGAAATTGCCAATTACCGCGCCTTGATCGTTAAGATAGCGGTTGAGGTCCATATGGAGAAAGTCGCCCGGTAAAATGCGGTCCTTCAGCTCAGGGAAATTGGCTTCAAGATACGCCACCGAATCACGGTCTATTTCGGCCACTTTTAAATCGAAGGGGCGTTCGAGCAGGAAGCGGGTAAGTACACCCATTCCCGGGCCCACTTCGAGCACCTTACGACCCGGAATTTCTTCTATGGATTCGGCTGTTTGGCGCGCAATGTTCAGGTCGGTAAGGAAATGCTGGCCCAGCGCCTTTTTGGCTTTCACTTCGCCATGTCGTTTATTCAGGCCCATTCCAGCAGCGTTCTAAAGGCTACAAAGCGGTTTTTGTAACGTTCGGTGTGTTCGGCCTGCAATGCGGGAGCAAATTCGCTTTTATACCGTTCGTAATCTTCCATGGAAAGCGCTGTATACTGTACCGAATAGGTAAATCCTTCGCCCTCTTCGGTGCTTAATACCCGTAAAAAGCGGCTTTCAGTAAACATGCCGGTGGCCAAAACATCGGGTATGTGTTTGGATTTCATCCAGTGCTTCCATTCTTCGTGAATTTCTGGATCAACATTAACGGTAACATTATAGAGAATCATTAAACAAAGATAAACTCAAATTGAGGAATACTGCCGACTAATTTTAAACAAGGAACGGAGCTAATAATTGAAACAGTAAATACTGCTTATCTA
>JBILCR010000150.1:0-5454 GCA_044353055.1 Flavobacteriales bacterium | reverse complement strand
GGTACTGTTTTGAGTGGCGCTGGATCCGGGCCGTATGAAGTTCAATGGAACACACCGGGTACCAAAAATGTAATGTTGAGCGTTACCGAAAATGGCTGTACCAGCGATATTACTTCAAACAATGTAGTTGTTAACGGCATTCCGCAAGCTTCATTTTCGGTAGGATCACCGGTGTGCGAGGGCCAACCCACTACGGTAAGCTATACCGGAAATTCGGGCAATAATGCACAGTATTCATGGAATTTTGGAACGGCCACTGTCTTAAGCGGATCAGGCCAAGGCCCCTATCAGGTGTTGTGGAATAATCAAGGAACCTATCCCGTTTCGTTAACCGTAAGCCGCAACGGATGTACATCGCAACCATTCGTTGCGCAAGTACAAGTGTTGCCCATACCTCAGGTACAATTTACGCTGGAGTCGCCGGTTTGCGTGGGCGAAGCTTCTACTATTTATGCCAATTCAGGGTCGGTACCAGGCATGCAGTATACGTGGGACTTTAATGGAGGACAGGTACTTTCGGGCATGCAGGCTGGGCCTTACGAAGTGTATTGGCAAAATGCGGGAACAAAAACAGTTACCTTATCCTTAACATCGCCTCAAGGCTGTGTTTCGCAACCACTACCACAGAATATTGTGGTTAATCCAACACCTACCGCTGTGTTTACGGCCGAAACACCCATCTGCCTGAACGAAACTTCTACCTTTATATACAACGGTTCGGCAAATGCAAATGCCTCTTTTTCTTGGAATTTAAACGGTGGCGTTGTAGTAAATGGCAGCGGTGTAGGTCCTCTTGAAGTGGAATGGACCACACCGGGCATTAAAACCATAATTCTACAAGTCGAAGAAAATGGGTGTGTATCCCTTCCCCATCAACAACAGGTTAATGTAAAACCCATTCCAAGCGGATATTTCACAGTACAATCGCCCGTTTGTGCATTCGAAAATACGTCTATTGCCTATTCAGGTAATGCGCAAGCAAATGCCCAGTTTGTTTGGGATTTCGACAATGGGAATTTGGTTTCTGGCAGCGGTGCGGGTCCCTTGCAGGTGTTTTGGGAAACGGCCGGTTCTAAATCAGTTTCGCTTTACGTTACAGAAAACGGGTGCACATCGATCGAAGAGGTCGAAGTAGTGTTGGTAAACCCAATTCCTTCGGCAAGCTTTAATGTAAGCGGGCCCGTTTGTATTGGAGGCACTTCGGAGGTCGTATATACAGGCGATGCATTGGCAAGTGCGCAGTTTGTTTGGGATTTCGACGATGCTACTGTACTCTCGGGAACGGGTAACGGACCCTTTGTTTTGGAATGGAACATCATAGGCTCAAAAACGATAACGCTTTATCTTACTCAGGCTGGTTGCACTACACCACCGGTTAGCCATTCTATCGATGTTTTTCCTATTCCCAATGCGCTGTTTTCGGTTGATGAACGTGTGTGCGTAGGCGCACCTGTTACATTAAACTATACCGGACAGGCTGGTTTGCAAGGCAATTACTCGTGGAGCGTTGATGGCGGTATTATTTTATCGGGGAGCGGTCAGGGGCCGATAGAGGTAATGTGGAATACGCCCGGTGTAAAAACCATCGGGCTCCAGGTTGCCGAAAACGGATGCATGTCGCCTCCCGAGGCCGATGAAGTGGAAGTTATCCCCTATCCTACGAGCGATTTCATAGCCTCACCATTGGTATGCGAAGGCTTAACATCAACGATAACATTCACCGGATCGGCATTACCGATTGCCGATTTTGACTGGGATTTTGGAGGGGCTACCGTGATTTCGGGATCGGGCGCCGGACCGTATTCAGTAAACTGGAGCGTTCCTGGTCCAAAAGTTATTACGCTTAACATCAGCCAATGGGGATGTTCCGCCCCCGAAAGTCAGGTTGCATTGAATGTGGCACCATCGCCTGTACCCAATGCGGGCGATGACAGGGGCGGTTGTCCGGGCGACACAGTGGCCTTGGGAGGGGCTTACACTCTGGGATATTCATACCAATGGCTGCCTTCAACAGGATTAAACAACCCCAATATTCCCAATCCACAGCTAGTATTAAGTAACATGAGCGGACAGCTGCAGCTGCAGAGCTACGAGGTAATTACCACCTTGGGCAATTGTTCGGTACGCGACACCGTTAACGTAATGGTTGAAACGTTGCCCGTTGCAACATTCGAAGTACCTGACGGACAGTGTTTAAACAATAACAGTTTTAGCTTTTCTACACAAGGTAACTTTGCGGCCGATGCTTCATTTACCTGGAATTTTGGTGCCATGGCCTCCGTTCAGCAATCGTCGCTTGCCGCTCCATCGGGCATAACCTATACACAGGCAGGCGTTTACCCGGTAAGTTTACGCGTAAATACATGGGGCTGCAACAGTTTGGAATTTATAGATTCGGTGGAGGTGTATGAAATGCCTGAGGCACAGTTTTCGGCAAATATTATAGAAGGATGTCCACCACTAACTCCGGTATTTAATAACATGTCGCAAGGAGCTGGTCCACTATCGTTTTTATGGGAAATGGGAGATGGCAATCAGTACAGCCAGTTTAACCCGCAACATAGTTTCGAAAGTCCAGGTCAGCACACGGTAAGTTTAACGGTTACTAGCGCCGAAGGCTGCAGCACCCGATACGATGCCCATGCATTGGTAAATGTGTTTCCGACTCCAAGGGCAGGATTTACCGTAAATCCACAAACACTCAGTACAGCACATCCATTGGCGAGTGTGCACGATATCTCTTCTGGGGCCACTAATTGGGAGTACAATTTGGGCGACGGCACTTTCGAAACGACACCCGACTTTACCCATAATTATTTAGTTGCTGGCGAATACCGAATAACCCAGGTGGTAACAAATGATTTCGGGTGTAAAGATTTTGCCGAATATGCGTTGAAGGTGGCAGAAGAAATGACGTTTTATCTTCCTAATGCCTTTACTCCGAATGAAGATGGCGAAAATGAAATTTTCAAATGTTACGGTTTAAACATTAATGAATTCAGAATGGAAATTTACGATCGTTGGGGCGAATTGGTGTATCTGTCTAAAAATATTGACGAAGGTTGGAACGGCCGCTTGTTCAATGCTATGGATCAACCCGTTTCGCAAATGGATGTTTATGCTGTAGTGGTGTATGTGCGCGACACGCAAGATCCCAAAATACGGAGGATAGACCATCGCGTAACGCTTGTTAAATAAGCGAATCAATACTCTCAAAACCTTTGGTATACACTACAAACAAATCGTCAATGTGTAATGCACAAAGAGTATATTTTCTGCAATGCTGCCCGAACTTAAAATCCATCCACATCGAACACTCGATGTGGGCTTCAAACGGCTGAACTATCATACTAGTAGCGAATTCCAAACCTCTTTTCCCCCAACTTTTATACACCGCCTCTTTGGCCCCCCAAATAAACTGGAGCGTACTTTGGGGATTCTTACTCTGCTCCAAAAAATTCATTTCGCTGGGATTCATAAATCGCGGGGCAATGCGGTGTAGCGCTTCACGCGCATGTTCAATGTCGATACCGCACTCATGCGATTTACTGAGCATCAGGCAAAACCATTGATGGGTATGGCTTATTGAAATACATTCCGCTCGATTTTCGAGATAAGGTTTGCCCTTTTCGGTATAGAGTATAGCTGTTGAGATGCCTCGATAATGCGCCAACAAATATTCAGCTATATATTTGCTTGAGTGCAAGTTATTAGATTGGGTTTGCTCTGTTTGTGCCAACACGATCCACTCTGTTTCGCTATCCTTTATGGTTTTTAATTGTATGATTCGCAAAGGAGATGGTTTCTTTTCTCAAAAATATTTTTATTTTTGATGCTGGCTTCAAAAATCCATAATTTATTCCATGCGCCAAGGTCTATTTTTTTCTATGCTTCTTTGCAGTTTTGCTACACTTGGAGAAGTTTCGGCGCAAGTTTTTGTTACCAATTTAAATCCGGCCGTGTATATCGACAGTTTAATTCGCGGCGAGTCTATATGCTTTAGCAATGTGCAGTTTGGAGGAAACCCCGAGGCCATTGGTTATTTCGAAGTGAACAATCCCGACAGTACCATTTTGGGATTCAATAAGGGAATTGTGATGTCAACCGGTATCGCCGCCGATGTTTTTGGCCCCAATGAGTTTGACAATTCATTTACCGGCGGCCTCGATGCATTACCAGAACTAACTGCAGCTGTACCGCCCGATTGCGGTAATATTGATGATGGCGTGCTGCTACAGTTCGATTTTGTGACGCAAGGTTCCATTGTTGAATTTCAGTATGTGTTTGCCTCCGATGAATACAACACTTACGTATGCACTCAATTTAACGATGCTTTTGCGTTTTTGATTAGCGGGCCTGGAATTGTGGGTCAGCAAAATCTGGCCTTAACTCCCAGCGGCGACCCCATTACCATAAGTACGGTGAACGACGGCACCTACAGCGGAACGCCTACCGGTGGCGGGCCTTGTGTTACTACAAATAGTGGAAGCTTTAACAATCAGGTTGATCCAAACGATCCTGCCTCCATAGCGGCCATGAGTGTTCAATTTAATGGATTTACCGACGTACTTACGGCTCGAGCCGATAACTTAATTCCTTGCGAAACCTACACCTTAAAAATGATGATCGCCGACTATTGTGATGCGTCCTTAAGTTCGGGAGTATTTTTGGCGGCTAATTCGTTTAGTGGAGGGCCTGTTGTTCTGGAGCCATCATTTCCTGCGGGTGTTGCAGATGGTGTAATTTATGAGAGTTGCGAACCGGTTGTTCTCGAATTTAGCCGCGCCAATCCAGATCCGTTTCCAGTAACTATACCGTTTACCATTGGTGGTACGGCCATTCCTGATGTAGATTATGAAGCGCTGCCTGATTTTATTACCATCGAACCTGGTGAAACTGCTGTGAATCTTTCGATTAATGCATTTTTGGATGATGATGCTGCTGAGGGTACTGAAACCATCATTATCAGCTACCAGCCTTTTTGCGGCTGCCCAGACATACGCACCGAGATAATCTTTCTTCAAGACAAACCAATTGTTGTGGCGGATGCCGGCCCTGATCTAATTACATGTTCAGGTGTTCCGGTGGTTTTGGGCACACCGCCATTACCGAATTACCAGTACGAATGGGGGCCGCCAGAAGGTTTAAACTTTACCAATATTGCCCGGCCATCGGCCTTGGTTTCAAATATTGCCGGCGAAAATTCATTTTATGAGTTTAGGCTTCGTTCGCGTATCGGAGGGTGCGAGGCATTCGACACTGTGGTGGTTGAAGTAAAGCCTCAACCCATAGCCTTTTTCGAACCGCCATCGGACAGATGTTATTTGGGCAACGAATTCAATTTTGAAGGCGATGGTATTTTTAACACCAATCAGCTCACCTATTTATGGGATTTTGGAGCCAATGCAAGTCCTCCACTCTCTGCCGACCCCAATCCTCAGAATGTGGTGTTCA
>JBILCR010000149.1:0-5464 GCA_044353055.1 Flavobacteriales bacterium | reverse complement strand
AGCTTGACAATGTATATATCGTAGTGCTCATTATTTCAACCGTTTGGTTGGGCTTGATTGGTTTCTTAGACGATTACATAAAGGTATTTAAGAAGAATAAAGAAGGACTTTCAGGTCGATTTAAAATCATCGGTCAGGTTGGAATTGGCCTGCTTGTGGGCTTGGTACTGTATTTTAATCCACATGTTACGCTGCGCCGCGAAATTGTTGGTTCAGACGTTAAGGCTATCGCGCCCGAAGAAACATTGGCCGAATCTAAACAGGTTCGTTCGGTGAAGTATGTAGATGTTCATGAGCCCATTACCACCATTCCGTTTGTTAAGAACCACGAGTTCAACTATGCCAAACTTATCAGCTTCTTTGGTGAGGGCTACCAGCATTATGCATGGTTGGTGTTTATCCCTATGGTGATTTTTGTGGTTACGGCCGTTTCAAACGGAGCCAATATGACCGATGGTCTTGACGGCCTTGCAGCGGGAACTACGGCAATTATTGGTTTTGTACTTGCAGTTTTTGCCTACATATCGGGAAATATCTTTTTTGCCGATTATCTCAATGTAATGTATCTGCCCAATTCGGGCGAGATTGTAATTTACATGAGTGCATTTATAGGCGCTTGTGTGGGCTTCCTTTGGTACAATTCGTTTCCTGCGCAAATCTTTATGGGCGATACCGGATCGCTGGCTTTGGGGGGTATTGTAGCGGTTGTAGCCATTGCACTGCGCAAGGAACTACTTATTCCCATTTTCTGTGGTATTTATCTGGTAGAAAACCTTAGTGTTATGCTACAGGTGTCTTATTTCAAATACACACGTAAAAAATTTGGCGAGGGTAGACGCATTTTCAAAATGGCTCCTCTGCATCATCACTACCAAAAACTGGGCTTGCATGAGGCTAAAATTGTTGCCCGTTTTTGGATTGTAGGCGTTGCTCTGGCAGTACTCACCATCATTACACTTAAGCTGCGTTAATGGACGGAAGAGGTAAACATATCAGTATTCTTGGAGCCGGCGAAAGCGGAACCGGAGCGGCTATACTTGCCCAAAAGCAGGGATGGAGCGTGTTCCTTTCCGATTTGGGCCGTATCAAGGAGAAGTATGCTTACGAATTAACACAGGCGGGTATTGAATGGGAAGAGGGCGCGCATACTGTTGAGCGCATACTGAGTGCCGAGTACATGGTTAAAAGTCCAGGCATCCCTGATTCGGCTCCAATTGTTGTCGAGGCCCGTAAACGAGGCATTTCGGTAATCTCAGAAATTGAATTTGCCGCTTGGTATACCACTGCCCGAATTATTGCAATTACCGGTACCAATGGTAAAACTACCACCACCTTGCTTACCTATCACATTCTCAAAAAAGCTGGCCTTAATGTGGGCCTAGCCGGAAATGTGGGGCAAAGCTTTGCGCGTCAGGTAGCGCATAACAGTCATGATTATTTTGTGTTGGAGCTGAGCAGTTTCCAGCTCGATGGCATGTTCCGTTTTAAAGCCGACGTTGCCGTACTGCTGAATATTACTCCCGATCATCTGGATCGTTACGATTATAAACTGGAGAATTATGTTTTCTCCAAGCTTAGGATTCTGCAAAACATGAGTGCCGATAATACATTCATCTATTGCGCCGACGACCCTATTGCTTCAGCTGCCTTGCTAACCCGCGAAATAGCGCCCCGCAGCCTCCCTTTTTCCTTGCACCCTATTTCGGGCGAAGGAGCATATACACAAGAACAAACCATTCATTTTAATATACAACCAGATCCATTTACTATGTCAATCAACGACCTCGCCCTTCAGGGCAAACACAATCAGTACAATTCAATGGCTGCGGGAATTGCAGCACGGGTATTCGAAATTCGTAAAGATGTTGTTCGCGAAAGCTTGATGGACTTTGAAAACATCGAGCACCGACTTGAATTTGTTACCAAAGTACACGGTATTGAGTTTATTAACGATTCAAAAGCTACCAATGTAAATTCAACGTGGTATGCACTGGAGTCAATGACCAATCCGGTAGTATGGATTGCGGGTGGGGTAGATAAAGGCAACGATTATACGATGCTTCATGAGCTGGTGCGCTCACGCGTTAAGGCTATTGTTTGCATGGGAAAGGACAATGCCAAAATTCATAAAGCATTTGACGGCGTTGTAAGTCAGATTGTTGATACAGCATCGGCTTCTGAGGCGGTTCGTGCAGCGTATCTGTTGGGTAAAAAGGGCGATACCGTGCTGCTTTCGCCAGCCTGTGCATCGTTCGATCTTTTCGAAAATTACGAAGACCGCGGGCGCCAGTTTAAAGCTGCAGTGCGCGAATTATAACTCATAAAAAGCTCTTGGAATGAATATGCCGGTAATATATGCAAAGGGTGACCGCACGATCTGGATCGTTGTGCTGCTGCTTTCTTTGCTATCCATACTTGCCGTGTACACATCTACCGGTACGTTGGCCTATTCAAAACAAGGTGGCGATACGGAGCACTATCTCATCAAACACACTACGCTTATTGTAACTGGTTTGGTAATGATGTATTTGGTGCATTTGCTGCATTATCGCTTTTTTTCACGAATTGGACAATTGGGCATCTTTTTAGCCATTCCCCTACTTGCCATGACATTAATGAGTGGCGAAATTAATGATGCCAGTCGTTGGCTTACCGTTCCTATTTTAAATTTAAGCTTCCAAACATCCGACTTTGCCAAACTTGCATTAGTCCTGTATCTCGCTCGGATGCTTTCGCGTAAGCAGGAAAATATTAAGGAATTTAAGCAGGCCTTTATGCCCCTTATGGCACCCATTATCATTGTGTGTGGCCTCATTTTGCCTGCTAATTTCTCAACCTCGGCCTTGTTGTTTACAGCTTCGATGGTAATGCTGTTCATTGGAAGAGTAAATTTTTCATACATCATAATTTTTGTTGGAGTTGGGATTGTAGCCTTCTTGTTGTTTGTTTTTGTTGCTCAGAAAATGGAGGTTCAGGGCCGTATAGGTACCTGGATGTCGCGAATCGAAAATTTTAGCTCCGACGACGGCGAAGGCAGCTACCAGAAAAATCAGGCTAAATTTGCCATTGCCAATGGTGGGCTTATAGGTATGGGCCCCGGGAATAGCGAACAGCGCAATTTCTTGCCGCACCCCTATTCCGATTTTATTTTTGCAATCATAATTGAAGAGGGCGGCATTGTATTAGGGGCTTTTGTTTTATTGCTCTATCTAATCCTATTTCTGAGGGTTATACGAATGGTAAAAAATAGCCCGCAAAGTTTTGCCACCTTCTTAGCAGTGGGCTGCACCTTAGTGCTTTTATTTCAGGCCTTTATTAATATGGCTGTAGCGGTTAGCCTATTCCCTGTTACGGGACAGGCTTTGCCGCTTGTAAGTATGGGCGGTACTTCGGTTTGGTTTACCAGTATTTCCATTGGAATTATTTTGTGTGTAAGTCGTTTTTGTACACCCGACGGAAAGGAGGAAAGCCATGCCGCATAGATTTATCATTTCGGGAGGCGGAACGGGCGGTCATATTTTTCCGGCTATTGCCATTGCCAATACTATTAAACAGCGTGAGCCTGAGGCCGACATATTATTTGTTGGAGCCAAAGGGAAAATGGAAATGGAGAAAGTGCCCGCCGCCGGCTATAAAATTGTGGGATTAAATATTAGCGGCATACGTAGAAGTTTGAGCCTTTCCAATTTGCTGGTGCCTATTAAGTTGCTCAATGCATTAAGTCAGGCGTTCAAAATACTTCGCGATTTTAAACCCGATGTGGTGGTTGGTGTAGGAGGCTTTGCTTCGGGAGCATTGGTGTTTGCTGCGAGTGTTAAAGGTATTCCTACCCTTATTCAGGAGCAAAATTCGTTTCCGGGTGTAACCAATCGAATTTTGAGTAGAAGGGTAAAAGCCATTTGTGTGGCATACCCCGACATGGAAAAACATTTTCCCAAAGCGAAACTTGTGATAACAGGTAATCCGGTGCGTAGCGAGATTTATGCTTCAAATCCTGAGCAAGTTGCCTCAAGAGCTCATTTTGGACTTTCGGCTGATAGGTTTACCGTTTTAGCGGTTGGAGGCAGTCTGGGCGCAAGGTCTATCAACGAAGCGATGGCCAAAAATATAAGCCAATTTGCAAGCCATAATATTCAGATAATCTGGCAAACAGGCAAAGGGCATTTGTCCCAAGCCGAAGCCGCTGTTGATGCTGCATCAAAAGATAGGGTATGTGTACAAGAGTTTATAGCGCGAATGGATTTGGCTTATGCTGCTGCAGATGTTGTAGTGTCGCGTGCCGGCGCCATTGCGGTTTCTGAATTATGTGTGGTGAAAAAGCCTTGTATTTTGGTTCCATATCCCTTTGCTGCCGAGGATCATCAAACCAGCAATGCCAAGGTACTGAGCCATGTTAAGGCTGCCGTGTTGTTGCCGGATCATGAGGTGCGCGAAAAGTTAGGCGATGCGGTTTTAAATCTGAAAAATGACGAGAACCTGCGTATCGAAATGAGCGCAAACATAGGCAAATTGGCCAAGCCCGATGCGGCCAACCGTATAACTGACGAGGTGTTTAAACTAATTCCATCAAAGGCATGACAGCGGGACAGGTGAAATATGTGTATTTGCTGGGTGCCGGAGGTATAGGAATGAGTGCGCTTGGTCGGTATTTTCTTAAAAGGGGTGCGGTTGTATTTGGTTACGATAAAACCGAAACCGAATTCACACAAAGACTACAGGCAGAAGGGATGCATCTGGTTTATGAGGATGATCCCGAAACAGTTCCATCCGAAATTCAATCAGGCAATGCCGAAAACACGTTGTTGATCTATACCCCTGCCGTTCCTATGGATTCGCGAATTAGGCAGTATTTAACAACGCTCAAACTTCCATTTTACAAACGTGCAGAAGTTTTGGGATTGCTATCGAAAGGCCATGCTACCTATGCTGTTGCGGGTACACATGGGAAAACAACCACTTCAACGCTGGTGGCTCACATTCTTGTGGAGGCGGGTGAAAAACCGGTTGCCTTTTTAGGAGGTATTTCGGCCAATTACGATACAAATTATCTCGAGGGCGATGCCCAATCGCCTTTGGTAGCCGAAGCGGATGAGTACGACCGTTCGTTTTTGCAACTCCATCCTACCTACAGTGTTATTACCTCAACAGATGCCGATCATTTAGATATTTACGGGGATGCTGCTGCATTAAAAGAAGGATTTGTTCAGTTTGCGCGGCAAACAAGCAAGGAGGGATTGCTATTTATTCATGATGGTATTGAAGTGCCCGAAGATATTGATCGGCGTGCTGTGCGGTATTCGGCCAGTGGTAAGGCTGCCGTGTATGCCGATAATATAACCCTTAACGGCGATTGTTACCGATTTGATTTGTGTGTTGGTGATAAGCGTTTGTCTAACTGCGAATTAGGAATGCCTGGAAGGCACAACCTTGAGAATGCTGTGGCTGCGGCCGGAATTTGCTATAT
>JBILCR010000148.1:0-5537 GCA_044353055.1 Flavobacteriales bacterium | reverse complement strand
AGAAATCTACCGGCGAAATGCAATTTGCCGTGTTGATTAAAAGCTTCAAATTCGAAAAAGCCCTAATGGAAGAACATTTTAACGAGAATTTCATGGAGAGTTCTCTGTATCCAAAGGCCGATTTTAAAGGTAAAATCACCAATCTTAATGAAATCAACTTTTCGAAGGATGGAACCTACAAAACTAAAGTAAGCGGTAATCTTACCATGCACGGGGTTACAAAGCCGGTTGCAACAGAGGGTACCATAACCATTAAAGGAGGGAAAATATCGGCTCAGTCAAAATTCAACGTTAAGCTTGATGATTTCAAGATAGAGCGTAAACCTATGCACAAAGACAAAATTTCAGATACCATTGAAATTCGCGTTGATGCCTCCTACGAACCTAAGAAATAGGGGTGTTGTAAAGCGTTTGTCAACGCTTTGCATGCTGGCAAGTGTACTTATTACATGCTTTGCCATTTCGGCCCCAGCGCAAACAACTGATTTGTCTAAGCTCATGGATGAGGCCATGAGCGACTCTAACCAAGTAGAATATGTTCGTTCTGCGTTTAAAACCACGCGTTTAGTGAATGGACATTCCAGCGAGCAGGTGGCCTTTGGAGCAATGGACATGCGGGTTTCGCATCGGTTTGGAACCCTAAACAGTGGTGCGTATAATTTGTGGGGGCTCGATAATGCTACCATGCGCATTGCGCTCGAATATGGAGCCACGCCCTGGTTAACTGTGGGTGCGGGCCGCAGCACGCTTCAAAAAACCTACGATGGGTTTTTAAAATTTCGGGTTTTACGTCAGTCAAAAGGAGCCCGAAAAATGCCCTTAACATTGAATTACCTCAGCTCTTGGGCTGTAAACGGAACGAAAGACAATTTCCCATACTTTAGGTCGCGTTTCTTTTTTACTCATCAGCTTCTATTATCCAGGAAATTTTCGGAGTCCTTTTCTTTTTTGGTGGCGCCTACTTTTGTCCATCGAAATCTGGTTCTTAACGCTTTTGACGACCACGATTTATTTTCCATAGGTGCTGGCGGCCGGTTGAAAATTACCAATAGAGTTAGCATTAATGCCGAATATTATTATCAAATAAACAAGCCGATTGGAACTCAGGATTGTCTTTCAATTGGAGTTGATATCGAAACCGGAGGCCATGTTTTTCAGCTTACACTATCCAATGGTATGGGCATGATTGAAAAGGCGTTTATTCACGAAACCACCAATACTTGGTCAAGTGGGGGTATTATGGCTGGATTTTGTATCTCTCGGAACTTTACCTTGATAGATGCTCGAAAAAGCCGATTCAAGAATGGGTAATTCTTGTCGTAATTACTGATATTTCCGGCCATTTACAGAGTAGTAAATACTTAATTTATTAACCTGTTTTATAATGATATTATACCCCCAATAATCTATTTACTTGGGAGCATGTTTGTGGCTTGAATAATTTCATATTTATTGGTATAAACACCATGAATTTTCAACATCACTCAGGAAATGTCGGTGATAGAGAATGGACATAGCTTCGAGGTTTTTATCTCAGTGACCATAATAAAAGTTTTATTAAAACAAATTAGTCTGTTTGTGCTACACGCATGTGATGATTAATCGTGGCCTTGTTGAATTGAATGAGGTTGAAGCCAAGTTGCTGAACTATTTGGTTATGCGAGATAGGAAAGGTTTTCTGAGTAAGAAAGGATACAATTGACATAAAATGAGATAGATGAGCTGGTGGCAACTTGTAGCCGGTTCATGTTTATGAAATACAGCTCAACGCTTTCTCATGTATTTACCGTGCAGGGGATGGCCATACTGTATGCTTTTGACGCACGGAGATTGAAATCAAGCGGATTGTAAAAAAGTCATACATAAATACTTTTAAATCTTTTGAATAGATATTGCAACTTCTAATCAAGCACTATTTTTACTTAAATACTTTTGCATTTAATTTTGTTTTGATGTCTCGGATAAAATATTTGCTGGTAGGTTGCCTGGGAGTGCTTTCCAATTTCTGCCTGTGCCAAACTAATCCTATATCTGCTGATACCCTCAAGACGCTCGAACTTTCAGAATTCGTAATCACCGGCACCAAGACATTTCGCCGCAAAACAGATTCGCCCGTCATCGTCAATGTATTGGAGGGGAAGTCACTCCAGAATCTACAAGCCTGTAATGTGTCCGAAGGGTTAAAATTTCAGCCTGGTTTGCGCATTGAGACCAATTGCCAAACCTGCAATTATACCCAGCTGCGTATGAACGGTTTGCAGGGGGCGTATTCCCAGATTTTGATAAACGGAAGACCAATTATGAGTCCGCTTTTGGGATTGTATGGTATGGAGCAGCTACCTTCCAATATGGTGGAGCGTATTGAGGTTGTACGAGGTGGCGGATCGTCGCTTTACGGCTCCAGTGCTATAGGCGGAACAGTAAACATCATTACACGTTTGCCCGAGAAAAACGGATTTGCTGTTAACTCCAATTTTCAGAACATTGACGGGCAAACTAACGAATGGGATCTTTCGGGAAATGCTGCATTGCTTAGTAAATCTAAGGGTTCAGGTATAACTGTTTTTGCCAATAGGCGTTTGCGTGGCATGTATGATGCGAACAACGATAACTATTCCGAATTGCCCGAACTGAATCAGAACTCTTGGGGGATCAATGCCTTTAAAACAATTGCTGAGAATCAAAAACTCGAGGTCTTTATAAGTAATCTAAACGAATATCGCTATGGAGGAGAAATTACCGATAAGCCTATATATTTGGCGCAACAAGCCGAAGAGCGGAAGCATCAGGTGTGGATGGGCAGCGCCGATTATCAGATAAATTTTAATCAGAACAAATCTTCCTTCATTTTTTATGCTGCCGGTCAACATACCGGGCGAACACATTATACCGGCTTGTTTCCTGACAGCACCGAACAGCAAAGCGATCATCTGCAATTGCCGCCCTTTGGCAGTTCTAAAGCAAATACGCTTCATGCCGGATTTCAATTAAACCACGAATTAAAATTGCTAAATAAACGCAATGTCTTTACGCTGGGCTCTGAATTTATTGGCGACCGCATATGGGATGAGATTCCTGCTTATTCGTATCGTATTAACCAGTACACATCCGATTGGGGTAGTTTTGTTCAAAGCGATTGGGATTTCGCTCCTCAATTTACGTTGCTTTCGGGCCTGCGCATAGATCGGCATAATCTGCTTAGGCGGCCTCAAATTAGTCCTAGGCTGGCCCTGATGTATAAGCTTAAAAACACTACCCAGTTCAGGTTGAGTTATGGTTCAGGTTTTAGAGCTCCGCAGGCATTCGACACGGATATGCATGTAGCATTTGCTGCGGGCGGTGTTTCGAGAATACAACTTGCTCCCGGTTTGATGGCCGAACAATCGAACAGTCTGGGGGCCTCGGTAAATTATGATCGTGTGTCTGAACGCTGGATTGCCGGATTTACGTTTGAATATTTTTACACCCGACTCAAAAATGCTTTTGTATTGGTTAATACCGGAGCAGATGCTTTTGGCGAACAATTCGAAAAACGCAATGGACAAGGTGCGTTTGTGCAGGGGGCTACGCTCGAATTACGAGCAAATTGGAACAAAAAAATGCAGGCCGAGGCTGGCTTCACTTTTCAGCAAAACCTATTCGATACTCCTGTGGAGTATATTCAAAATATTGCCGCCACACGAAACTTCCTTCGAACGCCAAATGATTATGGGTACGCCAATATAAACATACAACCTAACGCACGATGGGCTTTCAACTTCAATTATGTTTATACTGGAAGTATGCAGCTGGCACATTTCGGTGGTGCAGAGAATTTCCAAAACGACGCCTTAGTATCGGTTCGTGCTTTTTCAGAACTGAATCTACGGCTGGCTTACACAATTTCTGCACAAAAAAGGTTATCCGGACTTGAAATTTATGCAGGAATAAAAAATATTCTGAACAGTTACCAAAACGATTTTGATCGCGGAAAATTTCGCGACAGCAATTACATTTACGGCCCCGCTTTTCCTCGATCGGTATTTGTTGGGGTTAGGCTAAAATCCAATGAATAATGCATAATGCAGTGGATACATATTTTGATCGGGAACTTCCGTTCTCAGATATACTGATGTCGCTTCGTAGTATCGTTTTAGCCTGTGGATTGCGTGAAGAACTTAAATGGCAAGCCCCCTGCTACACACTTGAAGCAAAAAACATCTGCATTTTGGGTCGATTTAAAGATAATTGCGTTTTGAGCTTTTTTAAAGGTGCCATGTTGCACGATGAAGCTGGGATTTTAGTCAAAGCAGGCGAAAACAGCCAAGCGGGTAGGATTCTTCGGTTCCGCACTATGAATGATTTTACTCGAGTTGAGCCGTATTTGAAAGCCTATATTTTTGAAGCCATAGAGCTTGAACGCTCGGGTGTAAAAGTGGCATTAGAGCATAGGCATGTTTGGGAAATTCCGAGTGCGTTTAATGCAGTTTTTGCCACTGATGAGCCGTATAAAGCGGCCTTTGAAGCATTAACTACTGGAAGGCAACGTGCATATGCTATGTTTGTTGCGGCAGCTAAAAACGAGAAAACCCAATTCGATCGTGTTGCGAAGTTTCGTCAGCGTATATTGGATGGATACGGAATGAATGATTGCACGTGTGGGCTATCACGTCGCATGCCCAGTTGCGATGGCTCGCACAAGCAGCTAACAAAGCGTGAAACAGAATAATTCGCCAATTTGGGCGAACCAATAAGGGCATTTGTTGTTTTATCCACTATGAAAACTCTATTTCTTTCAGCGGCATTAATTTGCCTCTTTAACCAATGCACACGCGTGGTATCGGCTCCAAGCGAAAACGTTATGACAACAACCTCATTTTACGACTTCAAACTGCCATCACTTGATGGTAAAACCATTGACTTTTCATCATTTAAAGGCAAGAAAGTACTTATTGTAAATACGGCATCAGAATGTGGCTACACCCCGCAGTATGCCGGTTTGCAGGAATTGCATACAAAATATGGAGAAAAGTTGGTTATCCTCGGGTTTCCATGCAATGATTTTGGCGGACAAGAACCCGGCTCATCCGGCGAAATACAATCGTTCTGCTCGAAAAACTACGGTGTTACGTTTCAGATGATGGAAAAAGTTAAAGTTAAGGGCGATGGCAAATCGTCGCTTTACGCGTGGCTCACTTCAAAAGAAGCAAATGGCTGGAACGAAGAGGCACCCAATTGGAATTTTTGCAAGTATCTCATTGATGAACAGGGAAAGCTCGTTCATTTCTTTAATTCGGGTGTAAAACCAATGAGTGATGAGTTAATTTCGAAATTGTAATTCGGTTCCAGCCCCGGACTGAAGTGCGGGGCTGCAAGGCAACCCGCAATGGAGGCATTGAGATATGCCGCAATAGCGTAGGCCAAAATACAGTAGCCAATGAAAATAATCACGGCCAGATAAATCATCCGTATGAGCGATTTAGAAAAAAGTGCAGCAGTTGCAGCAGGACCAGTTAACATCGATACCACCATGATGGCACCGACCGATTCGAATGCTG
>JBILCR010000147.1:0-5539 GCA_044353055.1 Flavobacteriales bacterium | reverse complement strand
TAAACTCCGATTGAAAGGTTTTAATTTTTATGCGTCCGTTAACTTTAATGTCAGACATGTTGGATAGATTTTAAAATTCCTACTCTATTATTCGGCTTTTCGGAATCTGCCTTAGTCAACATATATTGCATTGACAGGGGCAAATTAGTTTTTTAGCTACACGTTCTACAGTTCAAGTTAGCTCAAGAATTTGCCATGCCTCTTTTAACCAGCCAAGGCATGGAATTAGGTTCCATTTCGAACAGGAATAGCTGAATGGACTTATGAGGATTTGCTTCTTCAATGAATGGTATTTTAAACCAAGCCTCTACTTCATACAGGTAGCGTATATCGGCCCTGTTTTGATAGAGTGCATAAACAATATAATACAGAATGATACGACGCGAAAAGCCTGGCCACGCACTTAAATTATTTAACACCAAATTCTTGATATCATTAAATAGAATTTGGAACGATTCCAGATCATGATTATGATGCTTGATGAGGTACACCGATAACAGGCGTCCTAAGTTGTAAGGATGTAAGTGGATGCTGTCAAGTTTGTTAAGTGGGAAATTCTGCACAAGCTGATCATACAAATGGGCATGGCTTTTTTCATTTTGATTTTTAATCATGTGCAAAAACTTCATACACCATACAAAGCAATATTCGTTAGCGGCATCGTTGCTGTTTTTATCAATAAATTTAGAATACCAATCAAGCCCTTTGGCATAATTGGATAATCGAAAATCAGGGTCGGCAAGATGTTCAAAAAAAGCTTTTCTAACCGTTTTATTATGAGCAAATTGCTTATATAAATTCAGTTCAAAGGTAGGCCCTTGTTCGGCTATTCTGTAAAGTTGTGTTCCTAATTCGAAATAGATGAAGTTTGAATCGGAATTATCTGTCTGTAAAGAAATTTTATCGAAATAAGCATTTAATGTTTTCCAATTACGGTATTCAAAATTTACAAATAAAAGTGTGTTCTGAGTTTTTAATTTACTTCCGAAACCCAGTTCATTTAAGGCTTCCTTAGTTTCTTCGTATTTGTTACAATAATCCACCCAGGTTAATTTATCGTCAATTACAGTAGCTAATTTGTTTAAAGTGTCAATGTAAAAGTGGTGATCGTTGCTTCCACTTAAATACAATCTATTGATGGTCGACTCTGATATAAAAACACCGAACTGTGTTTTAAGTCGCTCACTCATTCTATAGCAGTCTGGTCTATTCAATACAGTTACGCCTGCCTTTAACTGAATGGCAGTTTTTAATCGGTTCAGACATTCGCCGTCAATAAAATGTTTGGGCTTGGGCATATACGTTGATATTCAATTGTTTCGTAATTCAAATCGCTTTTGCTCTTGAAAAGCTAATTTCGAAATAAGCAGAGAACAAAATAAAAGTTCAGGTATGCTCAAGTATTCCAGCGTATCAGATGGGGATTACCCAATAAAAATATAATCCATGCATTAGTTAATCATAGGTAAGGTGCTACACTACATTGAGGTTTTACGTTTTGATTTTCCGTGTCGCCCCAATTAATTCAGCATTCAGTGCCTTGGAGCGGTGAGTATCTGCCGCAGTTTGGCTTTTTGCAATAGGCTGAAGGTTAAGAATTGAGCGGATTGAGGCCTAAATTTTATTTAAAATGTTGGTCTGTTATGATCATTTCATATATTTGCGCCCGATTTTACGGTGGTTATAGCTCAGTCGGTTAGAGCGCTAGTTTGTGGCACTAGAGGCCGTGGGTTCGAGCCCCATTAGCCACCCAAGGGGTACTTTTTTAAGTACCCCTTTTTTTAAAGCAATTTATTATCAAGCATTTGGTGTAAAAATCGATCGAATTGTCATTTTTTTTTGCATCCAACCAAATTCGTACTATTTTTGCCACCCGCTTCTCAAAGCTAACGGTTGGTGCCTTAGCTCAGTTGGTAGAGCAAAGGACTGAAAATCCTTGTGTCCCTGGTTCGATTCCTGGAGGCACCACATCACGAAAAGGTTGTCTAAATGGCAACCTTTTTTCTTTGCTGCATGTTTCTGCCATGCGCTTTGTCTATATTTATCGCCAATTTTATAACCGAATGATTGCCCTTGTTCTGGACATTGGAAATACAGCATTAAAGGCGGCCTGTTTCGATGGCAAACGCTTGCTCAAGGCCGGACGGGCTGCCGCCGATGATCATTCCGGCATTGAAGAATTAATGCTAAAATTGTTGGTCTTCATGCCCGAACACTATTTTATGGCGCAAGTAGCTCGCGTACCCGATGCCCTCGAAAAATTTTTGATTCGGGCAAAATTGCCTGGTACGTCTTACAATCTTACCATGACGGCCGGACTCAAAAACCGTTATTTAACACCCGAAACATTGGGTTGCGATCGTCTGGCCAATGCTGCTGCTGCCCATAGTTTAAGCCGGTCAATTCCCTGTTTGGTGATCGATGCCGGCACCTGCATTAAATTCGATTTTGTTAATGCCGATGGCGAATATCTGGGCGGTTCTATTGCTCCGGGAATTGATATGCGCTTTAAAGCCCTCAACAGCTTTACTTCCCGATTGCCCTTATTTCAAAAAAACGAACATGCTTTTCTGGTAGGTCGTAATACCGAGGAATCCATCCAATCCGGCGTTATCAATGGTGCGGTTGCCGAGGTTAAGGGCATGCTGGATCAGTACCAGATGGCACACAAAGACTTAAAAGTATTTTTAACCGGTGGCGACAGTCCGTTGTTCGAACGCAACCTTAAGTCGACTATATTTGCGGACGCTTGGCTTACTTTAAAAGGACTTAATGAAATACGACTGCTTCAAAAAGCTTAAATTCTATCCGCTGTGGTTCATGCTTCTCGGCATTATGCCCTTTAGTTTAAAGATGGAAGCCCAAAATTTAAGTCAGTCCCCGTTTGGGCGTTACACCTTGGGCGATCAACTCCCCAATCCTTCTTCATGGGCGCAGAGTTTAGGCGGAAGTTTAGTCGCCTGCAGCGATTCGTCGCTTCTCAACCTCGATCAACCCGCTTCGCTCGCCTCATTGGGCAGGGGAATAAGTATTTTCGAAGGTTCCTTTACGGGCGAAATTAAAGATTACTCGCTGCCCGCCAGTTCGGCCCGTGGCATCAATGCGGGATACAGCTCTCTGGCATTAGCGTTCCCCATTCTTCGAAAATATTGGATTACCTCGGTACATCTGATGCCCATTACCAATATGGGGTACACACTGCGCGATAGCATCCAAACTGATGGCGAAGGCCAAGTGCTTTTCGACTACAATGGTACGGGCGGTATTTCGGCATTAGGAAGCAGCCATGGCATCCGTTTGGGAAATTCGCTTGCCCTTGGTGTCGAATTCAGATATCTCTTTGGTAAAACACAATACAGTTCCGAAACCTATTTTCCTGATCAAATTAGCCTGGTTCGCGGATCACGCATTTTGGGTAACAATCGCATAAGCGGCTTCGACTCTAAGTTCGGCATCACCTTTCAGCAATGCTTTAAAACCCGCAAAACCGACTGGAGCGATACCTCAAAAACCCGTCGAACGGGTAGGCTGCAAAAGGACTCTCTGCAGCTAAAGTTAGGCTTTTCGTACCGACCAATAGCGCATATTTCGGGCAGCGCTTCATTTCTTGCCGAATCGTTTTTTGGAACTACCAATTTAAATACGGTGGTCGACACGGTATTGCTGCGTACTTCTAACAATGGCAAAGTGGTGATGCCCTCTCAAATGGCAGCTGGTTTTAGTTTGGCCAGTAGCAGCAGCAAATGGCTTTTCACGGCTGCATGGCGCTATACCGACTGGAGCGGTTTCAGGGTGTTTGATGCGCCCGATTCGGTTAAAATTCAAAACGTTTATTCTGCCGGTCTGCAGTGGACTCCCAATCCCAGTGTGCGCCGCGGATTATTCAAGAAAGCGCATTACCGCATCGGTGGGTATTATTCCGATGGCTATTTAAGTTTGCGTGGGCAGGCCGTATCAGAAACCGCCTTCACGCTTGGTTTAGGTTTACCTTTTGATTTACCCACATATTACCGCAAACCGGTTCGCAGTATGGTTAATTTTGCGGTTACGGCAGGGCAACGAGGTAATGTTTCTACTACACTGTTGCAAGAGCGCTTTGTTCGATTAAGTATTAGTTTCACGCTTTCAGACCGATGGTTTATCCGAACCCGTTTCGAATAGGTTTAATGCTCATTTTTGCAGCTCTGGCATCGTGCGAAAACGATCCTGTAGAGGTTAAGAAAATGGCTAGCGACAAAGAGTTTCCGGTGTCAACGGCCCGAAATATTGAAATCGTATATACCGATAGTGCCCGTCTTAAAGCTGTTTTAAACGCTCCGCTTCGCGAAACCTTTTTGGGCGATAACGAACGTGTAGAGTTTAAACAGGGTGTTAAGGTGCTTTTTTATGGAGATGATGGCAAACAAAGCGGCAATATGACGGCCGGTTACGGTATATCGTATTCTAAAACTGAGCAAATGATTGCTCGAAATAATGTTGAAATGTATGATGCTGTTCAAGGCAAAAGACTAAATACAGAAGAGTTAATTTGGGATCAGAAAACCGGTAAAATTCGATCAGACAAATTTTCGAAAATCACCTCAAAAGAAGAGGTTATATATGGCGACGGCTTTGAGTCAAACCAAGACTTTAGCAATTACCGCATATTAAAAATCAGAGGTATAGTAAATCTATCGGAATGAATAATTTAAAAGTATTTAGAGTCATGGAGTGGTTCTGGTTGGCCTTTACGATTTTTATGGCAATATGGTCCATTTACCTTTTTATTACTGCTTCATTGGATGCGGTCCGTGCGCCGTTGTTCGGTATGCTTTGCGGTGCTATTTTGTATGCATTACGCCGTTATCAGCGAAAGAAGGTCGAATCGCGTATGAAGGGCCAATAGCCGACTGTATCTAGCATTTAAAAGAAATGAACACTGCTGTTCAAAAATGAACGCCTTGTTTTTGCAATTAAGCGTAAAGTAAACTTTAGCTTTGCATCTTAAATTATTGATTTATGCAAAGCACACATCAAGCTCTGGCAACGGTTGAACAAGCTAAAAAGCTAGGGTTACTAGAAGAAGAATTTAATCGAATTTGCTCAATTTTGGGAAGGACCCCAAACTTTACCGAATTAAGCATTTTTTCGGTGATGTGGAGTGAGCATTGCTCTTATAAGAATTCCATTGTATGGCTCAAAACACTGCCGCGCGATGGGGCCTGTATGTTAGCCAAGGCGGGTGAAGAAAATGCTGGGCTTGTTGATATAGGCGATGGTTTAGGCTGCGCCTTTAAAATTGAATCGCACAATCACCCGTCAGCACTTGAGCCATATCAGGGTGCTGCAACCGGTGTTGGAGGTATAAACCGCGATATTTTTACCATGGGAGCGCGCCCTGTGGCACAGTTAAATTCGTTACGATTCGGAAATTTAAACGAGGAACATACCCGTTGGATTTTACGCGGAGTGGTAAAAGGGATTGGAGATTACGGAAATGCATTCGGGATTCCCGTTGTAGCGGGCGAAGTATTTTTCGACGATTGTTTTAATCAAAATC
>JBILCR010000146.1:0-5570 GCA_044353055.1 Flavobacteriales bacterium | reverse complement strand
CAGAGAACCCTAAGCTCGCTTTAGGGTGATAGTGAATCGGAAATGATTACGCTGCATCGCAGCGGCTTATTAAATAAAATGAGGCTTTCTATCGCTTTCATCCACTGCACGTCGGTTTAATGGGCTCATGCAATAATCCCAGCGGAATCACTCTGATGAAAGCACCTCTTGGGTGCTTTTTTATTTAATAACTTCTTACTTAAGATCATTTACGGTTCAGAGAACCCTAAGCTCGCTTTAGGGTGATAGTGAATCGGAAATGATTACGCTGCATCGCAGCGGCTTATTAAATAAAATGAGGCTTTCTATCGCTTTCATCCACTGCACGTCGGTTTAATGGGCTCTTGCAATAATCCCAGCGGAATCACTCTGATGAAAGCACCTCTTGGGTGCTTTTTTTATTTAATAACTTCTTACTTGAAGATCATTTACGGTTCAAAGTGCGCAACGCCAATTATCCTGCCTTAGTCCAGTATTGTATAATTTCATAGAAATTAATGGAGCTAAAATCAAAGTCACATTTTTTTAGAGAGTCCCAAAACATCCCTTTACATAATCCAATTATTAAAATTGATATTATTCTCAGGAACTATCACAGAGCTCCATTAACAGCCTCTAAAACATCTTTTACATTAAAACTTGAACTTTAATAATTTTTCGTGAATCAAACTTTTATGGATATTTTTGAGCAATATGTATTTAGATATACGCTAAATCGACAATGCAAAAACCCAAATTCAAACATTCAATTCATTGGCACGACAAAGCATTTACTTTATCGTGGGACTTACCTAATGTATGGGCGGTTTTAGTGTACTTTAAAAATGGCCAGAGTAGGCATTTCTGGTTTAAACGCACCGAACGTCCTTACCGTTTTAAACGTTGGTTTCTAAAAAAAGGTAAGGATCAATTCAGAAACATAGCTAACATAAATTCGCCTTCAGTTACCCTTTATCTTTTCCGAGGTTTTTGGATATGGCCCCATAAAGTTATCCTACCCATGCAAGTGGAGGCCTTAAGAGTTAATGAACCCGAAACCCGTGTAGTGGGAATTGAAGCACGTATTAAAAATAACAGCTACCGATCAACACTTCCGCAATTACAGATTCAAGAAATTGAATTAGCCAAACCCAAAATACCATCGATAACTTTAATTAATCAGGTTCAAGATTACTCTGCACATCCTTCGTTGGAATCAGATTTTACATACTTTAAAAATTCACAATCACTTTAAATGTTCATTATGGCAACGATTGACCATCCCACGAATGCAGTTCATTGGTTCACGCGCTTTTTATGGTGGTGCGCAGGAGCCGATCCTAAATTTCTACTGTTATCGCCAAGTCAGGATCGCGTAAAATATGCCGGTATTGGCGGCATCGTTTTTAGCACAGGGCTGTTAGCGGCTTTTGCAGGTGGTTTTGCCTTTAATACAGCCTTTGGCCCTAAAGGCTTGGCGGGCGATGATATACACTCTATCGAATGGACTATAGGCTCGGCATTTTTCGGCGTTTGCTGGGGATTACTCATATTCAACCTCGACCGGTTTATTGTATCCTCCACAGGCAAAGGAGATGGAACCGACAACATCACTTTAAAAGAATTTGGTCAGGCTATTCCACGACTGATAATTGCTTTAATTCTAGGTCTCACCATTTCAAAACCGCTTGAGTTAAAAATAATTGAAACAGAAATCAATGTTGAACTAAGAAAAAAGCAGCAGGAAAAATTAGATGAATTCAATAAAAACACCTATTCAAAATTTAAAGAACAAATTGCACAAATAGATGGTGATATCAAGAAGCTCGAGAACGACCGTAATGTATTAACGCAGCGACTTAAAGAGGCCGAACAGGAGTATATTGACCAAATGCAGGGGCGCTCAGGCATGGCAGGATACGGCCCACGAGCCAAACAATTGGAAACATTTAAAAACGAGAAACTAAATGAAATAAATCAATTCGATCAAAAGCATGCAAGCGAATTAAAAACCTTAAAAGAAAATCGCGATAAAAAGCTTAAAGAGCAAGAAAATGAATTAAACGTAGTGAATAAAAAACAGGCTGAGAGTTTAGACGGTTTGCTAGAACGAATAAGTATTGCACATGATATTGGTTTTTGGTTGGGAATTGCACTAACATTAATTTTCCTATCGATCGAGATGGGGCCCATTTTCTTTAAAATGATGATGAATAAAGGCCCTTACGACTATATGGTTGAAAACTATAATTACCGAATGTATGTTCAAAATGGCATTGTTAAAGAGGAGTATGTTTTTGAAGGTAGAGACGGCATGAAAATCATGGAAAAAGTCAACTTCCTTGAAGTTGAAAACGATCGAAAAGAAAAAATAGAACAATTAAAAGCGCAAGAAGCTTTGAGCAAACAGATTATTGGCACATGGTCAGGAATTAAACAAAAAGAAATCGACGCAAATCCTTCGTCGTTTTATGACGAACGCCGCGAAAACAAAGCTTGATTCTGAACATGCTCTATTTACTCCTGGGTATTGATAAAAACCAATTAATGCTTTGCTCAAAGAGCGAGCAAAATGCTTATCGAAGGGCATTATGGGCATTAGTGTCGGTATTTTTTTTAATACTGTTCAGTGATGCCTATTTTGGATATTTGTTTTCGGGTTCAGCCTTGGGTAGTGCAGCAGCTTTAATTTTTGGTGGATTTATTCACTTTTCGATTTATAGATTGGCGCTCATTACACTAACCACACGCTCACTCCATGAAATGGAACAAAATCAGGCAACTCAAAAGGTAAATCCAATCAAATCTTTACTGCCATCAGCTCCAGGTCTGCTCAGAACCCTTTTTATTTCCTTAATTGCTCTTGCTGTTTCATTCCCAGCAGCAACATCACTGCATCACGATAAATCAGAGGGCATTCAGAATACCATAAGGAAGCAATTAGTAAGCAATTCCGTTAAAAACAATAATGCACTATATCGTACTGATGCACGCTTCCCATTTAAGGTTTTTGAAATACTCATCCATGATAATTCATTCAAAGGGGCTGTAATTTTCTTTTGTATCTGGAGTGTTTTGCCCTTATTTATGCTCACAAAAATTCGCAACAATACAAACTTTGAATACCTGCCGAAGATTCAAAAACTACAACAAGAACTTGCAGAACGCGATTTTTACGAACAATTAATTGAATCTCAAAATATACTGAAACGCAGGTTTAATAGCGCTATCGATTTAAAGGAAAAGCTCATTTATGAAAATCCGCCCTTTAACACCCGCTTAAAAAATCCTTCGAAATTAATTTTCTTTAATTCGCAAGCATTTAATACGTATCTGAATACCTTAAAAAAATGAAGCAGGCGCAATTCAGATATTACAAAGGATGGCTTACTGCGCAATTTCATGTGCCGAAAATTATTGACAAACACGGTATACGAAGCGGAACAGTGGAATTAATTCCACGCTTTTATTTTAAAAATCCAATAAGCATTGCTGAAGATGAATATTATGAAGCCATTGAAAATCGCTATTCAAGTGGTGCACGTTCCTTTCAAAAAAGCTTCCTTAACCAGGCTACACCTGAAGAATGTATTATTAATCCGCATGTAATTCAAACGCGCGACGAGCTTTTTGAATTCGAACCACAAAACGAACCAGCATTTGCCGAAGTCGTAACTGAATTTTACGCTGAATTCGAACCTAATCCGGCCAACGAATCGTATTCGGGATGGGAATTTATTGCTCAAAAAAGCGGGTACCACCACGGCAGAATAAGCGGTAATGCCTTTTGTAAAGTGTTGATTTTAGAAGAAGATCATAAAACACGACAAATTGAAGCCATTCAAGAACGCGATAATACCCTTAGTTTAAAAAAACGATACGGTTGTTTATCGCCCATTGCATCAACAAATCGTGGGTGTGCATCAGGTAAATTATTCGGTTTTCCAGGCCTAACGGGATGTTTCGGAAAAGGATGTACCCTGCCGGGCTGCGGGCTATTGTCATTGCTTTTTTTAATTGGGGCTTTACTGTCGCTCTTTAAAAATTGCAACAACAACGCATCCGATTTTCTTCCCTCTCCCCAAGTTGTGCATGACACAGTTTACCTAAAGGATGGGCAACAAATTAAAGAGCTGGGCGATACTGCCCTCTTGCGAAAAACGGATGCCATTGAACTCCCTAATGTGCAATTTTACACTAACAGTTCGAAGCTTCTGCCCTACTCGATTAAATCCATCCAGGAATTGGCCGATTATATGAACCAGCACCCTAATTTGAAGGCGCTGATTAAAGGACATACCGACGATGTGGGCGATGCAGCGGCCAATCTGGCACTTTCGCAGCAACGGGCCGAAACGGTTCGGCAAGTTATGATTAACCTCGGAGTAGACGCCACACGCATTGAAGCCAAGGGATTTGGTGAAACACAACCCAAAACGAGAGATCAAACCATTGAGGCACGGGCTATTAATCGAAGGGTTGAAGTTGAATTGCGCAATACAGAATCTATAGAACCTATTAAAGAGAAAAAACCGGAAAAAAGATGACGGATTACATGCATTTTAAAGGCAGGTACCGAGCATATTTTAAGCCGGTAAACGAACAGCAAATTCGAAATAATTCATTTTACACGCTTAAGTGGCAATGCATTAGTATCGATACACTCGAACCACTTGATGAACGAAAAATTGAACGTGAACGCGTGGGCGACTATATTTATTTGCAGCGTTTAAAAGCTAAAAGTAAATATTCTTTAATACGATTATTTCAACCTAATGCTTGTGATGTAGCCATCATCGGGAACGAAAAAATGGCCTTTTCGGAAGATTTGGAGTATGTTGTATTGAGCAATCAAAGCGGTGAAAGGCTTGAAGGGAGAAGTCAAATTCGAGAAATTAAACATTCACGTATAAACTACGACACCGGTTATTGCGAGGGCATCGTATATTTTTCGGTTCCATCCCCACCTTCTCCCCTTTCCCCTATACCACAAATTCCTGCATCACATACACCTACACCGGATATCAGCATCAGTGAAAGTCCAAAACAAACCATAACGAATATTCCGGATATTGTGGTGAACCCGCAAACGAATATTCGATATTCTCAGCATGATAATGGCTTTAAAGGCTGTTTAAGCACCTTTGGAAGAATTGCAAAATTCTTTTTATACATGATGATTTTTTATGCCTTAATCGGATTTCTAGCGAAGGCATTCAAAGTAGGATTCGACGGACGTAATAGCCCTGAAGAAACTACAAATATTGAAAATTCTAAACCTCAGTTAAACCCCAAACAAGACACGCTGGCTCCGGTAGAAACCTGGGATTATTTAACGCAACATAACATCAGGTGGAACGATTTCGAAACACATAATTATAACGCCCAATACACCACATCTTCGGAATTATTTAAAGCATCGCAGCGATTACATACTCCGTTCGCAAACGTTACAACAAACGATGCCATGCGCTATTGGAACAGCGTTTACTCCGAATTTTCAAGCCGCGATGTACAAAAGCTCGACTCATTATACTTGTTTTTTAACAAAGAACGCGAAAAGAAAAAGCTGAACACCCTGCAAACCTCTG
>JBILCR010000145.1:0-5583 GCA_044353055.1 Flavobacteriales bacterium | reverse complement strand
CCACCGTTGATATAGACAATGCATACGCCTTTAAGCACAAAGGATTTATAAGGGCTATTGGCGGATTCATTTCCGATCTTTCATCGGCCCATGTAAAACATGCAGCATTTCGTGTATCGGTTTTACTAGGATTTAAAAAGGATCCTTACGATACCTATGAATATCAATTGGAATTGATCCGAAAACACCCTCACACCCCCATTTATTTTTTCCTTTTAGGCGATTTTGCTCAGTACGATCGTAATGTTCCCCATCAAAATAGATTTTTACAAACGCTAATTAAACAACTCGATGATGTTGGTACTTGCGGCATACACCCCTCTTACCGATCTAACGAAACTTTGGAGCGTCTTAAGATGGAAGTAGGGCGTCTATCGGCCATTCTGCACAGAGAGATTACACTAAGCCGACAGCATTTTCTTAAATTTCAATTGCCATTAACCTACCAAAATTTGCTGGCCTGCGATATTACCGACGATTATTCAATGGGTTATGCCGAAGTGCCTGGTTTTAGAGCAGGGATGGCATCCCCTTTTATGTTTTATGACCTTGATCTTGAAGCTGAAACTTCCTTAAAAATTCATCCGGTTGGCATTATGGATGGAACGCTTAAAGATTACATGTGCTTAGAGCCCGATGCTGCTGAGAAAATTATTTGTGATACGATAGATAAAGTAAAATCGGTTCGGGGCGAGTTTGTTTCCATCTGGCACAATGAATCTTTTGCCGAAAATCAACGTTGGAAAGGCTGGAGGCGGGTTTATGAAACGCTTCTTAAAACGGCGCTGAATACTTAAGTTAATGAAGCTCTCCTTTTTAACATCTTCTGAAATTAACCGCGATATTTGGGATCGACAGTTGCTCCAATGCTCCAATGCATTGCCTTATGCAGCCACCTGGTACCTCGATGCAGTTTTTGGCGATACCTGGTCGGCGCTTATTTGTGGTAATTATGATTATTTAATACCCTTACCCATGAAGAAAAAGTGGGGGATATCTTATTTGCCCACGCCTTTGTTTGTGCAGCAATTAGGCATTTTTGGCGCCCAACCGGTTTCGGATGCGCTTACGCTGAACGTAATTCGGCAAATTGAAAACAATTTTAAATGGACCGATTTCAACTTTAATTTTGGTAATCTGCCTGTTGAGGAGGAAGGAAAGAGCTGGAAACACCGCTGTAATTTAATTTTGCCCTTGCCTGCCGATCGTTCCACATTGGCTGCAGGATATTCAGAAAATTTACGGCGCAACATACAAAAGGCAAAAGCAGCGGGCTTGTATTTTGGAACCGGCTCCATTCGAACCATCATCAATTTGTTTGTTTCTAACAAAGAGGCTGAAATTGCCAACTGGAATCCGGAAAATTATGCCGTTTTGGAGCGACTTTATCACATGGCAAGTTTACGCGGTTGCGCTCGGTCCTTTGGAATGTATTCGTCTGAAGGTAATATGCTGGCGGGTGCCGTATTCATTGAATGGAACGGGAGAAGTATATTTTTATTTTCGGGAAATTCGGCACAAGGTAAGCAACTGGGAGCTATGCCTGCTTTAATTAATGCCTATTTACAGGAGTTGCCGGCCTCTTACTCCGTATTTGATTTTGAGGGCTCTGATAATTTGGGCTTAAAACGCTTTTACCAAAGCTTTGGTGCAATTGAATCGAACTACGTAAATTTGAAAATCAATCGGCTGCCTTTTTACTTACGCTGGTTGAAAGCCTAATATGATACATATACTGCATGATAATGTTTCTGTTGCGTCTGTTTTTCTTTCGGAGTTGCGCGACGCGAACATCCAAAAAGACCCGCTACGCTTCAGAAGAAATTTGGAACGTTTGGGCGAAATAATGGCTTATGAGTTAAGCAAGACCCTTAATTACAGCAATGCCGAAGTGATCACGCCACTTGGGGTGGCAGAAACGCAGCTTCCCTCAGAACAGCCTATAGTGGCTACCATTCTGCGAGCCGGTTTGCCCGTGCATCAGGGCGTTTTAAATTATTTCGACCGTGCCGATAATGCGTTTATATCGGCATATCGGAAACATCATAAAGACGGCAGCTTCGAAATAAAAGTGGAATACCTGAGTGCACCTTCCATTGAGGGCCGTGTGGTAATTCTCTGCGATCCGATGCTGGCCACAGGGCAGTCGATGTATCTGGCATACAAGGCCCTGCTCTCGCACGGTAAACCAGCGCATGTTCACATTGTAAGTGTTATTGCATCTAAAGAAGGACTTGAGTATACTCGAAGTCGGTTTCCTGAGAATACGCATATTTGGATCGGAGCGGTTGATGATGAGCTCACTGCAAAGTCATACATCGTACCAGGTCTTGGCGATGCCGGCGATTTGGCATACGGCATTAAATTGTAGTTGCCGTGTTTTTTAAAATTATTCCGGCCCTTTTGCTTTGTACGGTAAAATTTATTGCGGGCGTTCCGGCGCTTTATCTATTAACGAATTGGGATTTTTTACCGCTATTTACTGTTTCGTGGTTGGCCGGAAGTACGGGCGTTTTTGCTTTTCTGTTTCTTGAGGAAGGCTTGGTTAAAATCTGGACTCTAATACGAAAGGCTGTTTTTCCTTCTCGCGATACACAACCCAAGCCACGAAAAAAAGTGTTTAGCCGTCAATCCCGCACCCTAGTAAAAATTATTCGTCGTTATGGGTTGCCTGGAATTGCCTTTATAACGCCTACCATCATATCAATACCGGTAGGGACATTATTGGCGGGCCGATTATTTGAAAATAACAAAGTAATTTTCCTATATCTTTCGGCGTCGGTCATGCTTTGGTCGGCCATTTTATCCGCGCTTTTAACTCTGGGTTATCTATGAATCTTAAATCTAAAATCCGTCATATTTTTTTCGACCTCGACCGCACCCTGTGGGATTATGACGCCAATTTGAAGGAATCGTTGGAGGAGCTGTATGATGAACATTTAAGGCAGAAAGTACAGGGCGATTCGGAGGCATTTTGTCGCATTTTTCATTTTGAAAATACGCGCTTATGGTCAGACTTTACGGCCAATAAGATTGATAAAGCGTACCTGCGCGATAATCGGTTTTATCTTACCTTACAGCGAATGGGCTTAGACGACCGCCATCTGGCGCATCATCTCGAAGAAAACTACATAACCCAAACGCCTGCCAAAACAAGGCTCATTAAAGGTACACATGAATGTTTGAGCCATCTTGCACAAAATTATAAGCTGCATATTATTACCAACGGATTTGAAGATGCCCAGCAATTTAAGCTCAGCAATTCAGGTATCAGGCATTATTTTAAAGAAGTAATTACCAGCGACACGGCTCAATCCACTAAACCCAATATTGATATTTTCAGGCATTCAGAAACGCGCTCGGGAGCGCATGCTGGCGAGTGTTTAATGATTGGCGACGATTGGCGTGTAGATGTAGAAGGAGCGTTGGCCGCCGGTTGGGAAGCACTTCATTTTAATCCGCAGGGCGATAGGGATATGGAGCGAAACATAACATGTTTGTCTGAATTACACGAAATATTGTAAGATAATAGGTAGGGCTAACCCCTTTGCCATAAACAAAAAAGCCCGCAACATGTATTGCAGGCTTTTTTATTAGCTTAGATTAATTACTTTTTAGCGCCTTCGCTGCATCCTTTAGATGCAGCACCTTTGCTGCAGCATGATTTTGGAGCAGTAGATGTGCCTTCGGTAGTTTTAGTTTCTTCGGCAGATTTAGCGGCTTCGCCACTGCACGATTTAGTTTCGCTTGAAGAGCAGCACGACTTAGCTTTCGACTTTTTCTTGTCTTTGTCTTTATCCTTATCCTTGTCTTTATCAATACTGATTGAATAGTCTGAAGGTAAAGCGCTTGCGGTAACACCAACAGCAGTAACGGCGAAAGCTCCGAGAAGCATTAATGAAAATATCTTTTTCATGGGAATATAGATTTGATGTAAAGTTAGAAAAATATTTTAAAGTTCAGCAATATGGGTAATCCCGCCTTTAACAATATCGCCAAGGCTCACTAAAACTTTGGATTGAATAGGTAAAATAATATCTACACGCGATCCAAATTTTATAAATCCAAACTCTCCGCCCTGTTTGGCAGGCATACCTTCTTTGCAATATGTTTTAATGCGTCGGGCAACGTATCCAGCAATTTGACGGAGCATAACGCTTCCTGTAGCATTTTCAACTACCACGGTACAGCGCTCGTTTTGTGTGGAGGATTTGGGATGACTGGCTACAAGATAAAGTCCCTCGTGGTATTTAACATATTTAACAATGCCCCCAATCGAAAAACGATTTACATGCACATTTAATGGCGTCATAAATACCGATACCAGCATGCGACGGTCTTTGTAATACTCGTCCTCTTCAATTTCCTCGATGGCCACTATTTTGCCATCGGCCGGACACAGTACGTGGGCCTCACTTAAATTTTGAATGCGCTGTGGGTTTCTAAAAAACTGTAGCACAAACCCGTAAAGGATTACCGACACTAAAATTATTACGCCTGAAAGCAATGTTTTATCGGGCACGAAATAAATAATGCCCAGATTAACCAGAGAAAGAACAAAAAATAGGACAGCCAGCATGCGATGGCCTTCGCGATGAATTTTCATTAGGAGGTGGTTTAAGCAGTGCTTCTATGGATGACTATAAATGCATGAGCATTTTCTTAGCCAAGAGCTCTTCTTTAGTCTCGCGGAAATCGGGATCGTCAACACAACAATCTACCGGACAAACTGCAGCGCACTGCGGTTCATCGTGAAAACCAACACACTCAGTACATTTATCGGTTACAATGTAATAAACATCCATTGCTTTCGGTGTGTTAGGAGATTCGGCCTGATACGATCCGCTTTTAGCGTGCACATCTCCCTTAAGTGAGGTTCCATCGGCAAAACGCCATTCGGTGCCTCCTTCGTAGATGGCGTTATTTGGACATTCAGGTTCGCATGCACCACAATTGATGCATTCGTCGGTAATCATTATAGCCATATCCGCTTTTTTAAATTTTAACTTTGCGCGGTAAAATTAATGCATATTTGCTCACGCAGATGAATGCCGAACAACGAATATCCGCTTTTGTTTCCCTTGGCGAGGAAATTAACGCAGTTCTAACGCAGAACTCGGGGGAGTTAAATATCCGCCAAACCCAGCTGGGCGTACTTATTAATGAACTTTACAGGTCAAACCCCTGGTTTACCGAAAAAAATGTTCGAATGGCCTTAACCGGGATTGTTTCCATGTTGCGCCATGATCGTTTGAACGCATGGTTGGAGCCTTATGAAATAAACCATGAGAAAGCGCTATGCATCGGAGTGGTAATGGCGGGCAATATTCCGGCGGTAGGCTTTCATGATTTTTTATGCGTGCTCATAGGTGGAAACAAAATTACCGCAAAGTTATCATCCGACGATCGGCTTCTCCTGCCTGCATTGGCTGCTATGCTTGCTGCCATTGAACCACAATTTGCCGACCGTATTCATTTTACAGATGCGAAAATGCTTCCTTTTGATGCACTTATTGCTACAGGGAGTAATAACTCGGCCCGTTATTTTGAATATTATTTTTCGAAATACCAGCGACTGATTCG